>JAGBGW010000114.1 GCA_017935825.1 Clostridia bacterium | reverse complement strand
CCCATGCAGCCCTTTGAGGATGTGCGCGGTCACGTGGCGCGCGCCCGTGCAGGCGGCATCCTGTCCATGAAGGAATTGCTGGATGTGGCCCAGTGTCTGCGCTGCGCAATGCAGGTCAGCCGCGGCGTGGGTGAAAATTCCGAGCTTGCACCCGACCTTTGCGCCATCGCAACCTTGATCGATCCCCAAAGACGATTGGAGCAGGAGATTGAGCGCTGCATTATTTCTGCAGAAGAAATGAGCGATTCTGCCAGTGCCACGCTTTCTTCCATCCGAAGAAGGATCAAGAGCTTAAACGGTGAGATCCAGCAGCGGCTTTCTTCCATGATCCATTCGCCCTCCATGCAAAAGTATCTGCAGGAGGCGATTATTACAAGAAGAAACGGCAGATACGTTTTGCCCGTGCGGCAGGAATACCGTGCCCAGGTCAACGGTCTTGTCCATGACCAGTCCGCCTCCGGCGCCACGCTCTATATCGAGCCCATGGCCATCGTCAATATCAACAACGACCTTCGCACACTGGCTTCCGAGGAATCTTTGGAAATCGAGCGCATTTTGTCCGTGCTCACCGCACAGGTGGAAGGTGCATCCCGCGAAATTTTGCAGAACCAGCAGGCGATGGGCGAACTTGATGCCATCTTTGCCCGTGCAGAACTGGCAAGAAATATGAAAGCCGTCCGTCCTAAACTGAGCAACGACGGCAAGATCGTCATCCGCCAGGGCAGACATCCCCTGATCGATGCCAAAGCCGTGGTTCCCCTTGACCTTTGGGTGGGGGATGAATTCACCCAGCTTTTGATCACAGGTCCCAACACAGGCGGTAAGACGGTATCGCTGAAGACCGTGGGACTTTTCGCCGTCATGACCCAGACGGGTCTGTTCCTGCCTGCAAACGAAGGCACCACCATGCCCATCTTCGAGCACATCTATGCGGATATCGGCGACGAGCAGAGCATCGAGCAGAGCCTTTCCACTTTCTCTGCTCACATGACCAATATCGTGCGGATTCTGGAAGATGTGGACGATAAATCTCTTGTACTGCTGGACGAACTTGGTGCAGGTACCGACCCCACCGAAGGCGCGGCACTGGCGATCTCTATCTTGGAAGAAGTCCGTGCACGCGGTGCACTTTCCGTTGCTACCACCCACTATAGTGAGCTGAAAGCCTACGGCATGACCACCGAGGGTGTTGCCAATGCCTCTGTGGAGTTTGACGTGGAGACCCTTGCACCCACATACCGACTTTCCATCGGCGTGCCCGGCAGAAGTAATGCATTTGAAATCTCCAAGCGGCTGGGCCTTGATACCTACATCATCGACCGTGCACGAAATTATGTCTCGGGTGAAAGCGTCCGCTTTGAAGAGGTCATCGCCTCCGCACAGGAAAAACAGCGTCAGGCGGAAGAACAGATCGAAAATACCCGTCAGGCATTGCTGGAAGCACAGCAGGCACGGCGTGAAGCCATCCGCTCCCGCGATGCATGGATCAATCAGCGCGATATGATGCTGGAACGCGCCCGGGCACAGGCGGCGGAATCCATCGCCGAAGCCAAGCGGGAAGGTCAGCGCATCATTGATGAAATGAACAAAATGCTGCGCCAGGGTAACGGACAGATCAAGCCCCACCAGATGCATGCGCTGCAAAAGCAGTTTGATGCAAAACTGGATGCAGTTGCACCTGCGCCTTCCATCGAGGGAGGTACTACTGCAGAAGGTAAGGCCGAAACCTTGACCATCGGTATGACGGTCATGTACAAAAAGCTCAATCAGAAGGCAACCGTCCTTCGGCTTGCAGACGATTCGGGCAAAGTGCAGATCCAGATCGGCTCCATGAAGCTGATGGCGGATGCGGATGATCTGTATCTTACCAAGGGTACGGCAAGTACTCCTGCCGCACAGCCCCAGAAGAAGGAATTCACCGCTGTGGGACGTGACCTGCCGCTGCAGTGCGACCTTCGCGGTCTTACCATCGAGGAGGCACGCATCGAAGTGGATCGCTACCTTGACGATGCCATGCTTGCAGGTCTTACCAAAGTCACCATCGTTCACGGCAAGGGTACGGGTGCACTTCGCACCGGCGTGCGTGCGTATCTGAAGACCCATCCTCTTGTAAAATCCATGCGTGAGGGCAAGTTCTCCGAAGGTGAGGACGGCGTCAGCATCGTGGAACTTCGGTAAATTCTATGAGCAATTATATTCTGATCGTCGATGACGATCCCAACATCGCCCATCTGATTTGCCTGTATCTTGAAAAAGAAGGCTGGCTGCCTGTGGTGGCAAGAAACGGCGATGAGGCACTGCACGCATTTGGCAAACGGGAATATGCACTTGTCCTGCTGGATATCATGATGCCCGGCATGGACGGCATGCAGGTTTTGTCCCGCATCCGTGAAAAGTCCAGAACGCCTGTGATCATGATCACGGCAAAAGATCAGGTGGCGGACCGCATCCGCGGCCTTGACTACGGCGCGGACGATTATCTGAACAAGCCCTTTGACATGCAGGAACTGCTTGCCCGTGTGCGCGCCGTGCTTCGAAGATACGGCAATGCGGCGCTGCAGACAAGACGTGTGGAATACAACAACCTTCTGATCGATCTGGATGGCTATAAGGTCTACTATCGTGGACGGGATTGCCGTATGGCGCCCAAGGAAGTGGAATTGCTGTATCAGCTGGCGGTCAATCCCAACATCACCTTTTCAAGAAAGCAATTGCTTGAAACCGTGTGGGGGTTTGACTACACGGGCGAGACACGTACGGTGGATGTGCACATCAAGCGCGTTCGGGAAAAGCTTGCCCAGACGGAAGGTGACGGCTGGCAGATCGAGACGGTCTGGTCGGTGGGCTATAAATTTGAGGTGAGTACATGATGGGGCGCAGTCTTCGCTGGCGATTGTTCTTCAGCTACGTCATGCTGACGGTGCTGATATTGACCATGCTGAGCATGACGTTTTTCCATCTGTATTCGGACACATTGATCGATTCCCAACGGCAGCTGATGTACCGCGATGTGTCGTTTTTAACGGGCTTTGATATTACCAGAAAAGATGGCGATCTGACAGAAAAAATACAGCATGAAAATTTTGCCTACGTTGCCCATCGCTATGATGGTGCGGTATGGCTTCTGGACATGGACGGCACAGGCGTGGAGCTGGACAGCGAGGACTCGGAAATTAAAGAAATCGTGCTTTCCAAGGAACAGTTGCAGCATGTTATGGAGGTCTATCGTGAAGACGAAAACCTCGATTTGCAGGTGTTTTTTGATGACGAAGTCATCAGCGAAGCCATGCCTATCGTCAATCCTGAAACAGGGGAGCACAGCGGCATTCTCGTGCTGCATATGCGCACCCGTCTTTTGGATGACCGACTGCATGCGGTACACAACAACGTTCTCTACGCAGGTTTTGTGGCGCTTCTTTTTTCTGTTGCACTTATGCTTGTCTATGCAAAGGGCATCATTCGTCCGCTGAAAAAGATCTCTGACGCCTGCCGCCGCGCGAGAAAAGGCGATTTCTCAGGCCGTGTGGAAGTGCAGCGCAACGATGAAATCGGGCAGATGGCGCAGTCCTTTAACGCCATGATCTCCCGCCTGGACGACGTGGAGCAATCCCGTCAGCGCTTTATCGCGGATGTTTCCCATGAACTTCGTACACCTCTGACCACGGTGCAGGGGTATCTGCAGGGTATCAGCGACGGCGTCATCAGCGAGGATGAACGGGACCGCTATCTTGGCATTGTACAAAACGAGGTTCGACACATGTCCGATCTGGTGCAGGACCTTCTGCAGATGAGTCACTTTACCACGGGACAGATCCGCCTGCAGTGCTGCAAGATGGATTTGTGTGACCTGATCGGCCGTGTACTGATCCATCTGGAAAGCAGGATCAAGGAAAAGAACCTGCATATCATCGTGGAGTTCAATCGGGATGAACAGTATATCTTTGCCGACCCCATGCGTATGGAGCAGGTGTTCACCAACCTGATCGATAACGCCATCAAGTTTACAGACGATGGCGGACATATCACCATAAAAATGTATACGCTTGCAGGTACGCTGCGCGTGCAGGTCACCGATGACGGCAAAGGTATGTCGCCTGAGCAATGTGAATATATCTTTGACCGCTTCTACAAAGCCGACAATGCCCGTACCCCCGGCGGCGGCTATGGCCTTGGGCTTTCCATCGTCTGGCAGATCATGGTGCTGCACAAAGCATTGATCGAAGTGGATTCAAAAGAGGGGAAAGGCACCACGTTTACGCTTGTCTTTCCAAGCGATATGGTGATGTAAAACAAAAACGGTACGCAGTTTGCGTACCGTTTTTTGCGTGTGATTTATTTTCTTGCGGTTGTACTGCTGTCAATGTGCAACTGCGTTGCAGGCGGAAAGTCCGCTGCCTTTTCGTAGTCTTTGTCAAAAATCAGATCTGCACAGTAAATCAGGCTTGCGCCGTCCAGTTCGCCGCGGCGGTAGTTGGCTTCTTTTTTGGGGAAATGGCGGATATTGTCCTGATAGGTGGGGGAGGTAAGGTCGGTCAGTCCCTCATAGCCGTCCATGATCTTCTTTGCAAGGGCAAGGTAGGTGTCAAGGTAGCGCTTGTCGATGGGCGTGCCGTTGTGAGCAGGACAGATGACGTCAAACTTGTCGTCCAGCGCCTTCAATCGGGACATGGCGTTATAGTAGGTTTCCACACTGGCGGCAGGTTTGGAATGAATCTGTCCCATTTCCTCCGCATAACCGGGCAGGAGCAGTACCTGCTGGCACTCCAGTTCATCGCCGGGGAAGAGAATGCGGTTGGTTTCATCCAGCACCGCAAGATTGCCGGGGGCATGGCAGTCAAGTACGATCACACGAAGGGTCCGTCCCTTCAAAGGCAGGATGTCGCCGTCATGGACGATGGTAAATTCATAATCCAGCCTGTACAGCGAAGGGTCACGTCCCATGACGTTTTTGGCACTGCGGGCAATGCCTTCGGTGCCGTAGATCACATCAAACCAGCCATTGGCGGCAGTGTGGTCAAAGTGCTGATGGGTGTTGATGACGCTTTTTACAGGGCGGTCGGTCAGGCTCTGCGCAAAGGCGCGGATGTTGTACGTGGACATGCCCGAATCGATCATCAGGGCTTCGTCTTCACCGATCAGAAGATAGCAGTCACAGCCCTCTCCGCTGATGCACCAGGTGTCCTTCATGATCTGCCGTGCTACAAAATTTTTATCTGCCATAGAAATTCTCCTTTTTTTAAAATTGCCGTGTTCGTTACTGACAGCATATCACATTTTTATACATTTTCCGATAAAACCTTATAAAAATCTTAGGAATATCATAATTTGTTTCGCAGGTTGTGCTTGCTATAATGTGTGCATCCAAACAACAGGAGAAATGATATGTGTTCACATCACAGCCGAAAAGTTCGCCGCGGCAATAAGATTTATACCATCAATGTCCCTCGACTTGTGTTTTCTCTGACGCTGATTTTTGCGCTCATTGCAGGCGGTATTTTCTTTGTCGTCCGCGGCGCAAAGAAGCTTGCAAGGCGTGCAGCTTTTGAAGACAGGTTTTCTGCACTTTATATTTCGGAATTTCCTGATGAAGAAAAGGAAGTCACACGCTGCATCGTGCTTTCCGCAGGGCATGGCGGTGACGACCCCGGCGCCTGCGTGGGGGATGTGATGGAAAAAGATATCAACCTTTCCATCACAAAACTTGTGCAGCAAATGCTAGAAGAAAAAGGTTATACGGTGCTGATGACCCGCACCACCGATACCGAGGCGGACAATACCACCGCCATTGCCGAGGCAAATGCAAACGGCGTGGACATGCTGGTGGCGATTCACCAGAATATCGTGGAAAATGCACCCGAGGCAAGCGGCATTGAAACATGGTATGAGGAAGGGAAATCCGACAGCCAATACCTTGCACAGGTGATGCAGGATGCACTGATCACTGCAACGGGTGCAGTGGATCGGGGCATCAAATCCGACCAAAGCTTTGAACTGACGCGGGAGACCGCCATGCCGTCCGTTTTGATCGAAACAGGGTTTCTTTCCAATGAAACAGAGAGAAACAATCTTCAGAATGAAGAATATCAGCGGCGCATTGCAGAAGGCATCGTTGCAGGCATCGAAGCCTATTTCTCGCGGGAAGGATTGCCTGCATCCACATTCAGTTTTGATGAAAAATAAAAAAGGCTCCCTTGCGCATAAGAGAGCCGACTTGCTGACAGGTGAGATTGCGGGATAAAAAAGAGAAGGCATAAAGCCTTCTCTTTTTAATTTGGCGAATTAATACATGCCGCCGCCCATGCCTGCGCCTGCGGGCATCGGAGGTTCGGGCTGAGGAATGTCGCATACAAGGGACTCGGTGGTCAGAACCATTGCTGCAACGCTTGCTGCGTTCTGCAGAGCGGAACGGGTAACCTTGGTGGGATCCAGGATACCTGCTGCGATCATGTCGCAGTACTCGCCCTTATGAGCATCGAAGCCGTAGTCTGCCTTGTCTTCGCGCTTGACGTTCTCGATGATGACGGAGCCGTCCAGACCTGCGTTGACTGCGATCTGGCGCATGGGCTCTTCCAGTGCACGCAGGATGATTGCTGCACCGGTCTTGACATCGCCCTCAAGGGAGTTGACAAGTGCGGTCACTGCGGGGATGGCGCTCAGAAGTGCTACGCCGCCGCCGGGCACGAAGCCTTCTTCAACTGCTGCGCGGGTTGCTGCAAGAGCATCCTCGATGCGAAGCTTGCGCTCCTTCATCTCGGTCTCGGTTGCTGCGCCGACGTTGATGACTGCAACACCGCCTGCAAGCTTGGCAAGACGCTCCTGAAGCTTCTCACGATCGTAATCGGAGTTGGTCTCTTCGATCTGGGTCTTGATCAGTGCTACGCGGGCTGCGATAGCATCAGCGGAACCTGCACCCTCAACGATGGTGGTGTTGTCCTTGTCGATCTTGACCTGACGGGCCTGACCCAGCATGTAGGGCTCGACCTCGCGAAGTTCCATACCAAGGTCTGCGGAGATCACAGTACCGCCGGTGATGGTAGCGATGTCTTCCAGCATCTGCTTTCTGCGATCGCCAAAGCCGGGAGCCTTAACGGCTGCACTCTGGAATACGCCGCGAAGCTTGTTGACGACCAGAAGGGAAAGCGCTTCGCCTTCGATGTCCTCAGCGATGATAACAAGCTTTCTGCCCATCTGCACGATCTTCTCAAGCAGAGGCATGATCTCCTGAGAGGAGGAGATCTTCTTGTCGGTGATCAGGATCAACGGATCGTCCATGATGCATTCCATCTTATCGGTGTTAGTTACCATGTAAGCGGAAGCATAGCCGCGGTCAAACTGCATACCTTCGACGATGGTAAGCTCGGTCTCCATGGTCTTGCCTTCTTCAACGGTGATAACGCCGTCGCTGCCGACCTTTTCCATTGCATCTGCGATCAGATCGCCGATGACGGAATCCTGAGAAGAAACGGTGCCGACATGAGCAATTGCCTTCTTATCCTCAACGGGACGGGAAATTGCCTTGATTGCCTCAACTGCAGCTGCGGTAGCTTTTTCAATACCGACGCGAATCTGCATGGGGCCTGCACCTGCTGCAAGGTTGCGAAGACCTTCGCGGATGATGCTCTGTGCAAGAAGGGTAGCGGTGGTGGTGCCGTCGCCGACAACATCGTTGGTCTTGGAAGCAACTTCCTTCACCAGCTGTGCACCCATGTTCTCAAAGGGATCTTCCAGTTCGATCTCTTTTGCGATGGTAACGCCGTCGTTGGTGATCAGGGGAGAACCGAACTTTCTGTCGAGCATGACGTTGCGGCCCTTGGGACCCAGGGTGATCTTAACGGTGTTTGCCAGGGTGTTGATACCCTTTTCAAGGCTGCGGCGAGCCTCGTCGCCGTACTGAAGCTGTTTAGCCATAACGTATTTACCTCCGATTATTCAACGATAGCCAGAACGTCGCCCTGGCGGATGATGGTGTACTCAGCGCCGTCCATCTTGACGGTGGTGCCTGCGTACTTGGAGATGATAACCTTGTCGCCGACCTTCAGCTGCATTTCAACGTCCTTGCCGTCTACCTTGCCGCCGGGGCCAACTGCGATAACTTCTGCCATCTGGGGCTTTTCCTGTGCTGCGGTGGGAAGGATGATGCCGCTTTTGGTGGTTTCTTCACTTTCCATGTCCTTGATGACAACGCGATCAAAGAGAGGTTTGATGGTCATAACAAAAGACCTCCTTCAAAAGATTTAATAAAAAATTGCGGACGAACCTGCGAAGCAAAGCCCGCCGATTGGTCGTTCGAGTTTTTTGCGTTAGCACTCTTTGACGTCGAGTGCTAACCGACATTGACTATTATTCCGTAATAATAGAGAAAAAACAATTAGCTAAATATGCCAAAATTTGGGTTTATACTAAAATTGCTTTGAATTGCTTTGTTTTTCTCCCGTTTTTGCATGTATGTGAATTTTATCCTTTATTAATGATTTTTATTGTCTAAAAAACGCACATGGATTATAATAAATTGAAGTTTTACGTTTGATTCAGCTTTTACGTTGAATGACCCCGCATATGGAGGGATTGCAAGATGTTTGATAAATGGGATAAGCGCTTCATCGAATTGGCGCATACCGTGGGCAACTGGTCCAGCTGCTACCAGCCCAACAGAAAAATCGGCGCTGTTATCGTGCGCGACAGAAGAATCCTGACCACCGGCTACAATGGTGCTCCTGCAGGTGTTCCTTCCTGCGTGGAGCGCGGTGAGTGCCTGCGAAGAAAGCTGGGCATTGCATCGGGCACCCGCCACGAACTTTGCTATGCCACCCATGCAGAGCAGAACGCGCTGATCCAGGCTGCGAAGCTTGGCGTAAGCGTGGACGGTGCAACGCTTTACTGCACCCACCAGCCCTGTGTGATTTGTGCTAAGCTGATTGTCAACGCAGGCATCAAGCGTGTTGTCTATCAGGAAGGCTATCCTGACGACTTTGCCATGAGCATTTTTGAGCAGGCCGGTATCATCCCCGAAAAATACGTGGAAAACGCCGAAGAATAATTTTTGCTTGTTACTCCATGCATGAAAAAATGTGTATGGGAATATAGATGAGCATGAGACGAAAGGAGGCGGTATCTTTGGACGAAAACCAGTACAATACCGCAAAAGAAGATCGTCTGATGCAGGAGCATGATCTTCAACATACAGATTCTGTGCCTCGATTCCATGGGCAGGAATCTTCCTATTACCGCACCACGGGACAGTATCGTCCCACGGACGGTATCACCTCGGGCACCTACGCACGGACAGGCTTTTACCGTCCGCCCACCTTTGAACAAGAACCGAAGGCGGAAGCACCCCAAAGCACAGGCTATCGCTACGATGATCTGAGCGAAGCTTCCTACAGCCGCATTTTCTCTTCTTCTGCCTCTGCGCAGGAAGACAGATGGGGCATGTACGATTTTCCCGTGCAAAGTGAGCGGCAGGAAAATCCCTACTTCACGGATTATTTCTCCACGCCCAAGGCACCTGAACCTGCACCCAAGGCAGAGCCGCCCAGGCAGGAAGCAACACCTGCTCAGCGGGGCGATGCGTCGGATGATTCCTTCCTGCATGCCTTTGATGCGGATGTGCGCTATGACGATGCGCAGGACGAGCTTCGCTATGACGATGCACAAGACCTGCCTGCGAAAAACGAACCCAAGCGCGAACGCCGCAGCACAAAGAGCCGCCGCAGCGTGAAAAAAGACGGCAAAAAGTGGAAGATCATCGCACTTTGTGTGGTGCTTGGACTTGCGGCAATCGGTCTTGGTATCTTCCTTGTGGACCGACTGGTGTCGCCTATGATGGAATTTGATGCGGACGACGTGCAGGACGTTTTGCAGGAAGGCGAACTTGCGCCCGATTCCATCCCCAGTGCGGATGCAGAACCCACACCCACTCCCACCCCCGACCAGACAGAAACTGCCGATGCACAGGATGATGTTCCCCTTGTGGACCGCGCATTCACCATCAATGCCTGGAGCGTTTATCTTGTGCAGGCAGGTGCATTTTCCAACCCTGACAACGCAGACGACTATGCAATTAGCATGCGCGCATCAGGCGGCGCAGGGTATGTGATCGAAAGCGACTACTTTCGCGTCATGACCACTGCCTTCAACAACGAATACGATGCAGGGCAGCTGCGGGACACATTGACCGCCCAGTCCCCGTCGGCACAGATTTATGAACTTTCTTTTTCCCAGATGGATTTTACCGTCAGTGCGCGAGAAGAAGATGTGGAAGTGATCACAACGGCGCTTTCCCAGTGGCCCGAACTGATCAAATCCCTTATGACGGTCATCCGCCGCATGGAGGCGGGGGAGATCACATCGCAGGAAGCCATCGTCTCCATCAAGGAGATCTATGCGCAGCTTGAAACCTCCAAAAACGCACTTGCCAATGTGGCAGGCGCAAAAAACAGCGTGCTTGTGCGCGATCTTTCCAATATGTATACCGAAGCCGCACGCATCCTCTACGATGTGCTGGAAGGCGGCACCCTGGAAAAAGGTCCCACCCTTGCCCGTGTGAAATTTGCACATATCGGCATGTGCTGGAATTATCGCGGTCTTGTGGAAGGGATCGCAGAAGGTACCACACAGGTGGTCCCCGAAGAGGAAACCACCGCAGAATGATCTTGGCAAACAACTGCGTAAGAGGCAGTTGAAATATTCAGAAAAGAGGAACTTTTTATGACTTCCAAAGGCGTATTTATCTGCCGTAAAGACCGCAAAGACGTGCGACTTTACCACTTGACCAACGGCGTGATCAGCGCTGACATCTTGAATGTGGGCGGCGCGATCGTAAAGCTGATGGTTCCCGACAAAAACGGCGTTCTTGCAGACGTCATGCTTGGCTTCAAGACTCTGGAAGAGTACACCTGGAACCGCGCAAGCTTCGGTTCTCTTGTCGGCCGCTATGCAAACCGCATCGGCAATGCTCACTTCGAGATCAACGGCAAGGGCTATGACCTTGTCCGCAACAACGGCAAAGACGGCCCTGTTGTAAGCCTTCACGGCGGTCCCAAGTCCTGGGGCGTTGACGTATGGGACGTTGTGGAAGAAGAGACCGACGAGCGTCATCTGACCCTCACCCTTCACAGCCCCGACCGCGAAAACGGCTTCCCCGGCAACGTGGATGTCAAGATGGTCTACTCCATCACCGACAACAACGGTCT
>JAGBGW010000113.1 GCA_017935825.1 Clostridia bacterium | reverse complement strand
CCTGCCCACTCATTCTGCATGATGCCAAGGAAGTTGACCATCTGGTTGCACAGGGTGGAAAGATGGCTTGCAGGTGCGGAGGTGATCTTGCCGGGCACGCCGCCCAGACCTTCCTGGATCAGCTGCTTCAAGGACCAGCCTGCGCAGTAACCGGTGAGCATGGAAAGGTCATGCAGATGCATTTCAGCGCTGCGGTGTGCCTCTGCGATCTCAGCGTCGTAGATTTCAGACAGCCAGTAGTTTGCAGTAATTGCACCGGAGTTGGAAAGGATCAGACCGCCCACGGAATAGGTAACGGTGGAGTTCTCCTTTACGCGCCAGTCGTTGATCTTCAGATAGTTGTCTACCAGATCCTTGTAGTTGAGCAAAGCGGAGTTGACGTTACGGATCTTCTCGCGCTGCTTACGATAGAGAATGTATGCCTTTGCAACATCGGAATAACCTGCTGCAGAGAGAATACGCTCGACGCTGTCCTGAATTTCTTCAACAGCGATGGTGTCATCCTTGATGCGGGACTCAAAGTCTGCACATACCTGCAGTGCAAGCATGTTGATCACAGAAGGGTGATACTTGTGCTGGGTGGCATCGAATGCCTTGATCATAGCTGCGCTGATCTTGGAAATGTCAAATTCGACAGTGCCGCCGTCTCGTTTTACAACGCGATACATTGTGGGTTCCTCCATTAAATTGAATATTAAATCTTTTTGATTAAATAATTAACACAGGTCACTTAGGAAATATCGGACAATTGAAATTGTCCTTTTGATTAAATATACAACAACATCTGTGACGTTAAATCAGCGGGCAGGTTTTACCCTGTCCGCCGTATTTACCGCAGTGGAGTTATTATACTATAAAATCGACTGTCCATCAATATGTTGTGCAAAAATATTTTTAAAAAATACAAGATATTGTGGTTACCCTCGAATCGACACATACGAGGTATAGGGGGTGAGGACACGGCAGAACCCATCCATGGTGTCCTTGGAAGGGGCTGAAAGACCACTGAAAAGCACCGTGTCACGATCTGCAAAAGGCTGTATGTAGAATCGGGTCACTTTGCGACCTTGCATCAAAGTATTGAGCCAGCCTGCCATATCTTCAATGGACTGTGCATCGTGCAAAGGCTCCACAACCGTGGTGCGAAACTCGTAATCGATGACACCGCTTGTCAGAAAACGGATGCTTTCTTCGATCGCTTCCAGATCGACCTTTTCAAGACCTGCCGTCAGGGCATAGCGTTCGGGGCTGTTTTTGATATCCATCGCCACGTAGTCGATGAGCCCTTCTTTTGCAAGTGTCTTCAACATATCGGGGTTGGTACCGTTGGAATCCAGCTTGACACAAAAGCCCATGTCCTTGATCTTGCGAAGAAAATCAGGCAGGTCGCTTTGCAGTGTGGGTTCACCGCCGCTTACACAGACGCCCTCCAGGATGTTCTTCTGCTTTCTGTCCTGCAGGAAGCTGAAAAATTCATCTTCCGCAATGGGGGTCAAAGCCTGCGCACCCAAAAGGTCGCTGTTATGGCAGAAGGGACAGCGGTAATTACAGCCCTGCAGGAATACACAACAGGCGAACTTGCCCGGATAATCCAGCATCGTCAGTTTTTGAAGACCTGCAATGAGCATATACCATACCTCCTGTCACATTCACAACGTCTCAAATTATAGCAAAAAACACTGTGAAAGGGAATACCAAATATAGGAATAAATCAAATTATCAGCAACAATATATTGTGATGCTTCGGTTTTTTACGCAAAGCGATCACAAAACATGTATTGTAAACCTGAAACGCAAGGTTTACAATAGCACATCAATCGCAGCGGATGGCGACCTTGATGACGCCGTCTTCGCGGTTTTCAAAGAGCTTGTAAGCCGCTTCGATGTCACGAAGAGCATAGGTATGTGTGATCAAAGGCGTGGTATCGATCTTTCCTTCTGCAATCAGGTCAAGGGTTTCACGGCAATTACAGCCATCCACACCGCCTGTTTTGAATATCAGGTTCTTTCCGTACATGTCGGGCAGGGGAAGGACCTGCGCTTCATCGTAAAGTGCTACCACGGTGACGATGGCATTGGGACGGGCACATTCCCAAGCCATGCGGAAGGTGTCGCAGCTGCCTGCAACTTCCAGCACTACGTCTGCGCCGCCATGCGCACTGTGTTGTGCCACAAAGCTGTGTACTTCGTCAGACGTGCAGGTCAGTACATCGGGATAGTGCTTCTTTACAAAAGCAATTCTTGCAGGGTCGATATCGCAGACAATGATTTTTTCGGGTTCATAGAGCATCACACATTGTAGCGTACAGATGCCCGTAGGACCTGCGCCGATGATCAGCACCGTATCTTCTTTCTTGATCTCACTGATTTGTGCCGCCCAGTAGCCCGTTGCAAGCACGTCGCCCACAAACAGCGCCTGCGCATCGGTGACGTTTTCGGGTATTACATCCAGCCCCTGGTCTGCATAGGGTACGCGCACATACTCCGCCTGACCGCCGTCGATGCGGCAGCCCAGCGCCCAACCGCCGTTTTTGTCGGTACAGTTGTTGACGAAGCCCTTTTTGCAGAAGAAGCACTCGCCGCAGAAGGTCTCCACATTTACCGTCACACGGTCGCCGACTTTGACGGATTTTACATCTGCGCCAACTTGTTCCACAATGCCCACCATTTCGTGACCGACGGTGATGCCGGGCACTGCGCGGGGTACGGAACCGTGTTTGATATGCAGATCGCTTGTGCAGATGCTGGAAAGCGTGATGCGCACGATGGCATCACGGGGATCCAGCAGCATGGGCTTTTCCTTTTCTCTCAGTTCAAATTTTCCTTTTTCAATATACGTATATGCAAGCATGTGTTTTCTCCTTTGCCAAACAGTAATGACACTATACCCCAAGTGGACAATTTGCGCAAGGACACAAAAATCCCACCGAAGTGTTTTCGGTGGGATCGACTTTTAAGTTTCACTTGGTGTGATCGTGCAGTAAGAGAAGATCAGGTAACCGTTTGCCGTGGTGACGATGTCATCCAGGGAATCGCTCTCCAAACCCTGTGTGGTGTGGAACAAAAGCGGAATGACCGCCGCATCACTGAGCAGCTGTGTTTCTGCCTGACGGTACAGGTCGTAACGCTGGTTGATGGAGTCTGCATTTTTTGCCTGCAGCATTAAATCATCAAAGGCGCCGCTTGCATAGTTGCCCACATTTTCGCTCATGCCCGTGACGAAGGCGGAAAGAATTTCACCCGGATCATCAATCAGGCTTGTATGACGGGTAAGTGCCATGGCATATTCGCCGTCTGCAAGGCGGCGGGAGAATTCTTCTTCGTTCAAGGGAACGAGTGTGGGGGCAAAACCCAGTGCGTTATTCCAATCCTGTACGATCAGTTCTGCAAGGGATTCATCCATGACGTTTTCTTCATTATAGATGAATTCAAGGCTGTTCAAGGAAGATACATCCTCATAGCCTGCTTCGGTCAGAAGATTCTTTGCAAGCACAAGATTCTGCGCATAGACCGAATCGGTCACAAGCAGGGGCGTGTTATCCTGACGGAAGTTTGCCGCTGCATCGGGCGTGGAGAAACTTGCGGGAATCAGACCCGTTGCAGGCAGCTGTGCACCGAATGATGCATCGCTGTAGACCTGCTGTCGGATGCTTAAAAGCAGCGCATTGCGCACATTTGCATTGTCAAGGGGCGCGGTATCGTGATGAAGCGTGATGCAGGTAACGCCGTATGCAGGCGAGGTGACGATGGGGGATTGATCGATGCCGAAGGTGGCAAGGCGCAGGTCAT
>JAGBGW010000112.1 GCA_017935825.1 Clostridia bacterium | reverse complement strand
TCTTTGCAAAATACTATGCTGAGCAATCCAAATTACAATTCCAAACAAGAAGATGATGATTTTGTGATTGAGGATATAGATAGCGAATAAATGGATAAAAGATAAAACCTCTGTCGTAAAAAACGATGGAGGTTTTTGTGTAGGGCGGGGGCTTGCTCCCGCCGTAAAAAGCCTTGCACATATCAATTGCCCCGTTATATAATAAACACAACAATGAGACATTCTGGAGGCCGACATGGCACATTATTATACGGAAAATCCTGATGCGGCGCATGAGATCCGCACCATTGCGCTGGAGATGGATGGTACAAAATTCAATTTTGACACCGATGCAGGTGTGTTTTCCAAACAGCACGTGGATCCGGGCAGTTTGCTTTTGATCAAATGCGCACGTCCCTGTGAGGGGCGTGTGCTGGATCTTGGCTGCGGCTACGGTCCCATTGGCATCACCCTTGCAAAAGCCTATCCCGATGCGGATTTCCTTCTTTGCGATGTGAACCGCCGCGCGGTGGAGCTGGCACAGGGCAACATCCGAAAGAACAACATCAAACACGCCCGTGCCCAGTATTCCGACGGCTGTGCCAATGTGGAAGGCTCCTTCGATATGATCATTTCCAATCCGCCCATCCGTATTGGCAAGGCGGCGCTGCAAAGCATGTGGCGCGACTGCTACGATCGTTTGAACGACGGCGGTAAATTCTGCATCGTCATCCGCAAAGCACAGGGCGCGCCCAGTGCCAAGAAGTATCTGGAAGAGCTGTTCGGCAACTGCGAGACTTTGGATAGAGAGAGCGGCTATCACATTCTTATGTCAACAAGGTAACTTCGTTACTTTGTTGAGTGTTTGCAGACTTTTCCTGTCGCACGATGTGCTCCCGGGCGGAAAAGTCTGTAGGGAAAGAAAAACTCCGTTTTTCCTTCCGATTCGCCGTACATGCCGCCGAATCGGATGTGTAATCAAGGGGAGCCTCCCTTGATTATCTCCATATTCAAATTCAACTTCGAATCTTTCTGCGCAGGCAGAAAACATAGATTACGGAAAAATTCTACAGGAGGAAAGAGGAACATGAACAAGGTCAGACTTGGACGTACCGGCATTGAAGTCAACGAAGTGGCAATGGGCTGTCTGCCCATCCAGCGCATTCCCAAGGACGAAGCGGTGAAAATTCTGCGCCGTGCCTACGATGGCGGCGTGGAGCTGTTCGACACCGCTCACGTCTACACCGACAGTGAGGAAAAGATGGGCGCGGCATTTGATGCTTCCATGCGCAAAAACATCATCCTTACCTCCAAGGCAATGGCAAAGGATTACAAGACCGCCATGGAGCAGATCGACCTTTCCCTGCAGCGCCTTGGCACCGATTACATCGACATCTATCAGTGGCACAATCCTGCCGATATCAGCAATGCGCTGGAGGATGAAAACAGTGTCTACCATGCACTGCTGGATGCAAAAGCACAGGGCAAGATCCGCTTCATCGGCATCACCAACCATCATCTTGGCCGCGCCACCGAAGCTGCAAAAAGCGGTCTGTATGACACCGTGCAGTACCCCTTCTCCATGCTTTCCAGCGAGGAAGAGATCGCATTTACCCGTCTTTGCAAAGATCTGGATGTGGGCTTCCTTGCCATGAAAGCCATGTGCGGCGGTCTTCTGGAAGACGGCAAAGCACCCTTTGCATTCATGCATCAGCTCCCGAACGTCCTGCCGCTTTGGGGTGTGCAGAAGCTGGAAGAGATGGATCAGTTCCTGTCTTTGGCAGAAAATCCCCCCGTCTTTGACGAGCAGATGCAGGCAGAGGTCAAGCAGATTCAGGACGAGTACGGCAATGAGTTCTGCCGCGGCTGCGGTTACTGCATGCCTTGTCCCATGGGCATCAACCTGCCCACGGTTATGCGCATCGAGTTTTTCGTCAAGCGCAACCGCCCCGAAAAATTCCTTGCCAGCCCCTATTACGAGATGGTGGAACAGGTGGATGCATGCATCAAGTGCGGCAAGTGTATGTCCAAGTGCCCCTATCACCTGAACATCCCCGAACGCATCGTGGATCAGAAGGGGGCTTATATGGAACTGCACCGCCAGTTCACCGCAGGCGAACCCTTCCGCTTCCGTTCCAAGAGTGA
>JAGBGW010000111.1 GCA_017935825.1 Clostridia bacterium | reverse complement strand
CCTCGATGCCCCACTTCAAAGTGGTACGGGATACGCACAGATCTTCCAGACCCGGACGCAGGAAGTTTGCCAGCATCTCGTTTGCACGGGACGGAGGCTGAATGAATTCAGGATGATCTTCGATGTACTGAATCATGAAGTCCTGATACTTGCTCATCTTGAAGAAATAGCTTTCTTCCTTCATGCGCTCAACGGGACGGCCGCAGTCGGGGCACATACCGTCTTTGAGCTGCAGCTCGGTCCAGAAGGACTCGCAAGGCGTGCAGTACCAGCCTTCGTATTCGCTCTTGTAGATATCACCCTGCTCATAGAGCTTGATGAAAATCTCCTGAACGCCTTTTACATGCTCTTCATCGGTGGTGCGGATGAACTTATCGTAGGAAATGTCCATCAGCTTCCACAGGTCCTTGATGCCTGCAACGATCTCGTCCACGTACTGCTGGGGGGTAACACCCTTTTCCTGTGCGCGGCGCTCGATCTTCTGACCATGTTCGTCGGTACCGGTCAGGAACATAACGTCGTAACCGGTCATGCGCTTGAAGCGGCACATGGTATCAGCAGCCACGGTGCAGTAAGCGTGGCCGATATGCAATTTATCGCTGGGATAATAGATGGGCGTAGACAGATAAAATTTCGGTTTTTCCATTTTCTTCCTCCTGTCGTGTACATTTTTAATAATGTAGTCGTACCGACAATGATACATCTTTTAATATAATTGTCACTCTTGCTTTTGTCAATACATGCAAAGGGAACCATCTGCATTGCGCCGTGCAATGGCAGGCAGCACGTCGATCTGAAATGCCAGTTCCATATCACGGACAAAGCCTTTTCGGATCAGATTCTTTGCGTGCACACCTTCCTTCAAATAAGAAGAAAGCTCGTCTTTATGCGCACGGTACAGGTCACGGCAAGCGCGTGTGAAGTCACAAAGGTCTTCCCCACCAAGGAGATCTGCGATCATGCCTGCGCACGCTGCATCTTCCAGCGTGTAGCGGCCGCGTGTGCCTGCGCAAAGGATGGCAACAGGGCGATCGGCGGCTTTCAAATACTCCACCACGGCGGACATGTTGACGAAACCTGCAATGATCAGGTCAGCCGCATCTTTCGCTGCGGCAACCGCCTGCGTGCCGTTGGTGGTGGTCATGACGATGGTCTTGCCGCCCACCACATCGGGCGTATATTCATAAGGGGAATTGCCCAGGTCAAAGCCCTCCACCATGATGGCGTCACGCTCACCTGCAAGAAGCACGTTTTCCATGCTTTCACGCAGAGCAAAGGCTTCCTCCACTTTGCGCACAGGAATGATGCGCGCTGCGCCGTTTACAAGGGCGGCTGTCATGGTGGTACTGGCGCGCAGCACGTCGATGACCACGGCGGTGGAGTCTTCAATATCCTCCACCATGTAGGGAATGGGCCAAGTGTTGATCTTCATATAGAAACACCTCTTTTCAGGATGCTTCCAGTGTACCGCGATTGCCGATTTTTTACAAGAACAGACGACAAACCCATGCGGATGCCCAGTAACCTGCCAAAGTTCAAATGATGGCAACGGGCATGGCATAACGGGTCTTTTTTACCTTTGCCGCTCCGAAATACAATGCAAATGTATAAAAAAGCGTTTCGGTAGACCCCATCATGACAGCCGCTGTAAAAGCCTCGCTTGAATCCGCACCGTAGGTTTTGCAGATGTCGGACAAAAGTCCCAGTGCACCCGACCCCGAAAATGGACGAAGCAACGCAAACGCGGTCAAGCCTTCCCCCACACCCAATACGTTCAGGATGGGAGAAAAGAGTTTCTGCAGCACCAAAAGGAGTCCCGAACAAGAGACCCAGGACGTCATCACCAGCATGGCGGCAACGTATGGAAGCACCGACACCGCCGTGCGCAATCCCTCCCCCGCCCCTCGGGTAAAAGCTGTGTAGGCATCTTTTTTCCTGACCAATGCGGCAATAAAAACAAGCAGGACCAAAAACGCAGGAATGCAATCGGAAAATTTCTGCATCATGTGTTTTTCCCCTCAAGCCTTTTGAAAAAGAAACAGCATACGATACCCACCGCCGTGGAAACCAACGTTGCCAGGATGGACGGAAGGATGACGCGCGACGGATTGCTTGCCCCTGCCTGGGAAAGCACCGTCATCACCCCCGTGGGTAGAAGCTGGACGGAGGAAATATTGATGATGACAAACAGGATCATCTCATCCGTGGCGATACCGTCCCCCCTGTCCATCCTGCGCATGGCAGAAAGTCCGCCGGGCGTGGCGGCATTGCCCATGCCAAGAGCATTGGCGGATAAATTGGTGCAGATATCCTGCATGGCATCATCGGATACCTTGGGAAAAAGCCGCCGCAGAATTGGCGACAAAAGCCGCGACAAACCTTCCATCAAGCCTGCTTCCTGCGCCGTTTCGATCAGTCCCAGCCAAAAAGAATACCCTGCACAAAGCCCAATGCAAAGCTGCACCGCATCGGCACAGGCTTCCACCGCCGCATCGGTCAATTTCCCCACCGTGCCCGAAAAAGCGGCAAACACCACCGACAATATCATCAGAACGCAAAAAATCTTCCCCATAAAACACCTCGTAGGTTTTTATGGGGAAGATCCCATGTTTATGCATAAAAACGGCGGGAGCAAGCCCCCGCCCTACGCAACTACATAGAAATATATTCCGCCAAACTTTCGCACAACTTGATCGGCTTTTGATTTGGCATTGTTTGATATATTATCCCATCGCCTGACTGCCAAATCACAATCCCATCAATATTGGCTTGTTCCACAACATACCAGTCAGTGGGAACAGAATTATATTGACGTTCTTCCATAGTAACATCAATAACATTTGTTCTCGAAGGACATCCTAACCCTGTCAACTCATGTCCATTCACTGCAGCAATTCCAAACTCACTTAAATACTCAACATATTCCTTTGAAAAAGCAAGTCCCAACCTTTGTGCAGCTTCATAAATTATTTCCTTTTGTACCCCGTCATCAGTAAACAGATCCTGATATGTTTTCATTGCAGAAACTATACCCATAATCTACTCCTAAATCATCCAACCA
The DNA here is from genome assembly GCA_017935825.1 of Clostridia bacterium. Taxonomy (GTDB): domain Bacteria; phylum Bacillota; class Clostridia; order Christensenellales; family Maliibacteriaceae; genus RGIG9107. The sequence continues at coordinate 1,366 of JAGBGW010000111.1, read as the reverse complement.
TTGCTGCAAAATCTTTCCAAAATTGTCTCCGAAATGCCGTAAAAGCAGTTCTATCAATTTCTGATGCTTTTCCTGCAATGTTCAGTATTGATGCATTACCTTGATGCTCCGTTTCCGTAAGAATTGCAAGCGCACCATCCGACCGTTGACCTACATGATGTAACTGATATACTTTTCCTGTCACTGGATCAACTGGTGCATACCCTTCCTGCATACGCTCTAAGTTTGTAACAGTTCTACCACCAAGAGTGCTCTCGTAATTTAAATCAATATCTCTTGCAAGCGTCATTTGTCCGTTTATATTTTGAGCATATAGACCAGCATTTCTATAAACTTGGTATTCGTCCATGCTATGAAATTGTTTAATAACACTTGCAGGATACCCAGATTCCACCTGAATTACAGCCGCTTGTTGCATTGTAATACCAGTTAGTTCTGTACCTTTCAACGTTCTAAACGCACGCGTATACCTACCCGCTTGCGTTACACCAGTACTAACCGTACCAATGATCGCGCCCCATTTGAATCCTTCACTTCCAGAAAGTGCAGCCGCCTTGATAATTGCATCTTTATCATCTGTTTCTACTGCAGTTGTAATAGCAGCAGTCGCACTACCAATAACGCCATTGGAAAGTGCCATCGCTGCGCCACCTTTTGCGGACGCTGCAAAAACTGCGCTGACTGCCGCAGTACTCGTTCCAGCAGTAACATAGGACACAACGACACAGATAATAATAACACCCGAGCCAATGGCTACATTTTTGATCACCTGATTGTAGGTGTCATCATATTCTTCAAATTCCCTAACAACGGTATTTCCGTTTTCATCCAAAGTGAAAACGTAGCGTGTACCTTCAAAGGATTCATCCAATTCGGACAAAGTATATCCAAAGTAAATATTCTCCTGCGAATTGTAGGCAACCTCATCCAAATACTCTTGCGAGATATAGATTGCAGAAACATTTTCTACAAAATATGCCTCGCTATCCAATTCGGATACAACCTGCGTATAGATTGTATCTTCCAAATATGGCAGCAAATCAGGATCATCCATACCTTCAAAATCAGGGGCGATCTCATCTTCAACAACAACTTGCTCCGTGGTCTGGACAACATGTTCTACGACTGCCGTTGTTGCGTTTTCGCTCGGCATGGATGTCGGTGTTTCCATAACTTGCTCAATTGTTTTTGCAGAACAACCTGTTAAAAGTGCACATACAAGGAGTAAAGCTATAATTTTCTTCATTGTTTAGCCCTCCTGATTCTTCTTCGCCTTTTTCTTTTTTCTACGGCGACGAATCCACAAAAGAATAAGTAATCCCAAAATTCCCCATTTGATATAGGGCTTATAGGCAGTTAAATCTTT
>JAGBGW010000110.1 GCA_017935825.1 Clostridia bacterium | reverse complement strand
GAAGGTGCTTCTTTCTTTACTGCAATTCTTTTTTGATTAGATCGATCATGATGTGGGTGTTCAGGCGCATGGCATCGGGCGGATAGATTTCACGGATATAGCCGTGGTAGAACCGATCCACGAAGTATTGGTAGGCATCCTCGTCGTTTCCGCCTGCGGCAAGAATTTGTGCGATATGCTGTGCCGTATCCTTTGCATCGGATGCGCTTTTTTCAAGGTAGAATCGGGATTCTTCCTTTTCCAGCAGACCGTAGTGAGGCACGAGAATCTGCTCGATATCCATCGCCTGTGCCTTTTTGATGGATTCCATCGCCAAATTGAACCCCACAAGATAGGAGGGTACCACAAAATCCGCACCGCTGTGAACGCCCAGGGTCTCCGTGCCCAGCAGAAGCTTATTCTCTGCAAGGTAATAGCCCACGGAACACCTGGTGTGTCCCACAAAATTGATGGCGGTAAAGACCATGTCGCCTGCGCGGATCAGGTCGCCGTCCTCCACCGTGATGTCGGCGCAAAGCTCGTCCAGCAGATCTTCGTATTCCTCGATGCCGAGGGAATCTGCAACTTTCCCGTCCAGATCGCGCATCACAGCGCGGGCGGTGGGCTTTGCAAAAATGGTCGCGGCGTAAGTACCTGCCACCACCTTTGCATTGGGATATTTACGCTTTACATAGGGCGAACCTGCCGCATGGTCGTAGTGGGAGTGGGTCAAAAAGATGTAGTCAAGCTCTCGGTTGCCCAAAGCTTTTTCAATATTTTCCGCCACGCGCGCACCCGTGCAGGCAAAGCCCGTGTCGTATAAAATCGTCGTATTTCCGTCGTCCAGCAGGAAGGCGCTATCGCCCTGCACCGCACGAACGTCCGTGATTTTGATGTTGTGCATAGATTTCTCCTTTTGCAATGAAACAAAACGATTATACGCCTGTATTTGAGCAAAAGCAAAATCCCGAGCAGAATTGCCTGGGATTTTTGATTTAAATGAATGTCAACGGCTCCCTTAAGCCTAAGGGAGCTGTCAGCGCAGCTGACTGAGGGATCGGCTTACAGATACAGTCTTGCATACTCCTTTGCATCGTCCACGATCATCTGCACGCGGTCAAGCGCCTTTTCCATGGTGCCGTCCACGATGGTGACGGTGGGGATGCACCCCTTTCGAAGGGGCGTGCGCCATTCGGGATTGTGCCCCAGCTCATGCACACCGCAGGACAGGCGGGAGGGGTCGCCAAGGCACAGATGACCGAAGCCGCGAGCGTATTTGTCCAAAATCGGCGCGTATGCTGCATCATGGTAGTTCATGCGGCCGTCGGTATGACCTGCCTGAATCAAGGGGAAGGGAACCATGGTGCCGTCGTACCAGCCCTCGCCGCCGATGAGAAGTTCGGGATGACCTTCACGGATGCGGCGGACCAGCTCGATGGTGCCGGGGTAAAGTTCGTGGGAGGAATCGTTGACCCATACGGCGGAAATGTCGTAGAATGCGCCTTCAAAACCGAACTGGTCGATCAGTGCATGGGTCTGGTTCACCAGACGATTCTGCCAACGGGGCGCGGCAGGATTGAGGTTTCGATGATAGCCGATATCGTAGTGGCGGCTTGCATCAAAGTCGGTGTAGGTCAGCCCGTCATGGGAAGTGGGTCCCATAAACTTGGAGGGCTTGCCCCATGCTTCATACCCTGCATGGTGGATGGATGCGTAGTTGATGCCGAACATGGGCATGACGTGGATGCCAAGTTCCTTGGCGCCGTCGCAAAGGCGCTTGAAGCCTTCCGCGCCGCCCAGCAAGGGCTCGGGACGATAATCGCCATACTGGTAATAGTAGCGGCCTTCCCAACCGGGCAGGTATGCAAGGATGCGCTCGGGCTCGATCATGGCGGCAAGCTGCTTCAAATGCTCCAATACCTGATCGTAGGTGTTGAAAATATAACCCGTCCAGTGCATGCAGTGGATGCTGGCAACAAGGCTGATCTTTCTTGCCCAGTCGGGTACGTCTTCGCGCTCCTCCCAGACGGGCAGGTTGTATGCCTTTTCAATGTGGGCAATGTGGGGTGCGTAGATTTCTTCCACGCTGTCGCCCATGCCCAGTTCCCATGTGGGAACGGTGATAAAGCGCGCCATCTCGGTGGCGGCAGGCTCGAAGATCAGCTCGGTGTCCAGACTGCCGTCCTGTCGGTTGACGAAGGAGAATCGCTTTTCCTGCACACGGGTGTCGTGGGAGCGGTAGTAGTGCAGACCGTCTTCGCAATCCAAAATCAGCAGGGGCGTACCCACATCGCGCCAGCCTTCGGGATAGCGAAGCACCATGCCCTGGGGCGGAATTTCCCTTGGACGGGAGTCGATCAAATTGATGACACGGCCGCGGGGTGCATTGTGGATGGAAAGCTTGGCGCAGCGGATTTCTTCTGCCGCATTGCCCACGATGGCTTCAATGTCGAGCGTGACAGCTTTTTCAAGTTTCTTTGCAACGATGGTGGCGTGACCTGCAACAGGTTCCTGACCGCCGCGGCAAAGAAGTCCCGAACACTGGATGGTCAGCGTGTCGCCGTCGCAGACGGATTCCACACAATCGGGGTCCAGAGAATAGGCATTGATAAAGCCGTGCAGCATCACGGAAAACTTTACGCCCGAAAATTCAAACTGTGCGTTTTTAAAAACAAAACTTAAATCTTCCATATGTGTCCTCCTATGGGATTTTGTGCCGAAATACGTTGATGTAATTATAACAAAATCATCACAAAAGAAAAAGAGAATAATCAAAATCCTGCCGCGGCATACTATGTGCGATCAAATTCTTTGAAAGGATGATGTTTCATGAAAAAGATGTTTGCAAAAGCCATCGCCGCGGTGCTTCTTACCTTCGCACTTGTCCTGACGGGCTGTGCCTGCAGGTCCTATAACAATGAGGTGATCGAACAGACGCCCACCCCTTCGCCCACGCAGGAGATGGAAGCTCTGCCAACTGAAACACCCACTCCGTCGCCTGTTGCCATGGGCACTTACAGTTTCTCCCATCTTGAGCAGGATGAAACAGGCACCACTACCAACGTTGTGGAAAAAGCCTGCACACTGCATTACAATGCCGATATGTTTGAAGTGGATGAAGTCAAAAGCAGCGAGTATCTTGCGGCATTCACCACCAATGGCGGCATCGGCGTGGACTACGTCACCGTCCGCCTTGTGCCTGCAAAGGACGACTTTGGCATGATGGCGGATTGCTTTGACTATTTTGAACTGCAAAGGGAAGACGAGGCAGAACCGGACGACCTTGAAAGCATGCAGACAAAAATCGGCCGCGTGACGTATTACATTACCACTTCCGACCTGGAAGGCGATGGGGAAACCGTCCGCGCATACTACGCGCTGAACCTTGGCGATGCGGCCTTTTGCGGCACCATGGATATCGCCATGGATGCGGAGGCCATGCTGCTTGACACGGTATTGATGGAAGAATACGCAGAGGAATTTTTTGACGAGGGCATCGCAGACACTGTCTTTGAAAATCTTTTTATGAATGTGGAAGTCGATCTGCCGCAAAACACAGCTGCTCAGTAACATAATATGTACAGTAAGCCGCATTTTGCGGCTTTTTTGCGTTGTAAACGGCACAAAATCTGTCTGAAACTGTCCACAAGAGGGGAAAGGTATTGTATAATGAAACTGAAATATGATTCGGAGTGTATACAATGCAGAATAAACCTGAAAAAGAACGACGTAATAAAACTCGTTTCGGCAGATTTTTTGTTTCTCTGCTGGTCTTTGCACTGGTGCTCGGTGCAGCATTTTTCCTTTTGGATGCGGCGGCCTGTGCGCCCAAAGTGGGGCAGGAGGCATCGCTTTTGCCCACACCCGAACCCATCGTCTATGTGGACGGTTACCTGCGCGGCGATGCAGGTGTGATGATCCCTGCCTATGAATACGTGGAGCAGGAAGACGGCACCACCACCCATAAACAGTGTGCGGAATTTGTCCGCGGCACGCTTGTTACCTATGATGAAAAGGAAGTCCCCGATGAACAGGGACTGTTTGCCGTGCAGATCGGTGGGGCAGAGTACCTTGTCATGCGCGACGTGATCGTGGACGATGTGCAGGACGTTATCACCGAAGAAACCTTCTTCATGCGCACGGCGCAGAATGTCCTGCTGGATGCAGAATCAGGCGACCTTGGCACGCTGATCGAAAAGGGTACGGAGCTTTCTGTCATCGGCTACGATGAACTGGACGAAGAAGGCAACGTACATATGTATCAGGTGTCCTTTGACGTGGTTACCGAAAAAGATGATGCAGGCAACGCGGTGGCATCCGAAACCCATGAGGGCTTCGTGCGCCCCTGGTACCTTGCAGATACTTTGGAAGAAGCACAGGCAAATTATGATGCCGACGGCATGTATCTGATCCATGCCGAACGCGGCAACCGCTACGGCGGCGGTGATGCAGCCTCTCTTGACTATTACCCCAGAGAAAACGCATCCTTTGCCGACAACGTCATGCCCGATGAATGCCGTACGCTGTATCTGAACTGCTACGGCGATATCCTGACCAATGTGGACGATTACATTGCACTGGCTGACGAATGCGGCATCAACGCATTTGTCGTGGATATTTCCGACGGCGGCGCCATCGCCTACCAGTCGCCCTTGATGCAGGAAGTGTCTCCCACCTGCTATGCCAATGCCAATTACACCGTGGAAGAATACGGTGCGGCCATCAAAAAGCTGCAGGATGCAGGCTATTTCATCATCGGCAGAATCACCACCTTCAACGACACCGGCTTTGTCACCGACAATCCCCAGTGCGGCATCCTTGGCAGCGACGGCAATCCTTTGACTCTTCAAAGCAGCTACTGGCCCAGCGCCTATAACCGCGAGACCTGGGTGTACAAGGTGGACCTTGCCCAGGAAGCAGTGGAATTGTTCGGCTTCAACGAAATTCAGTTTGACTATGTCCGTTTCCCCGATGGTACTTACCGCCACGAGCAAAACGGCACCATCGACTACCAGAACACCTACGGCGAGACAAAGGCACAGGCAATTCAGCGCTTTTTGATGTATGCCTGCGACCGCCTGCATGAGTCGGGCGTGTACGTTTCCGCCGACGTCTTCGGCGAAACCAGCAACGACTACGTGGCAGCCTACGGTCAGTACTGGCCCGCCATCAGCAACGTGGTGGACGTCATCTCCGCAATGCCCTACCCCGACCACTATGCAGAGTGGGGCGGCTATAAGCCCTGGGAGCATCCCTATGATACTCTGTCCATCTGGGGCAGCGGCGCGGCAAAGCGCCAGACGGAAATTCCCACCCCTGCCCGCGTGCGCACCTGGATTCAGGCTTACGATGCCATCCACGCACCCTACACCGTCTACGGTCCCGATAACGTTGGCGCACAGATCCGCGCCATCCGCGATGCAGGTTTCACCGACGGCTACATGACGTGGAATGCCGCTTCCAATCTTTGGAAGTACCAGAGCCTGCAAAGCGCATTCAACCTGTAAGAAAGGGGTATACACAATGCGAATCGGCGCCATCGATATGGGCGGCAGCAAAAGCATCGTCGCCATTTTGGATGAAAATTTCGAGATCCTCATCACCAAACGGTTTGAGGGTCACGAAAAAGACTATAACGTTCACTTTGACCGCGTGACGGCTCTGCTGGGCGAATGTGCAGAAGAACTGGGCACCACCATCGATGAGCTGGATGCACTGGGCGTTATTCCGCCGGGTATGGTACAGGGGGAGCGCACGCTCCTTCTTGCACCTGCCACAGGCTGGCGCAACGTGGACATGATCGGGGAATTTGAAAAGCGCACAGGTCTTGCCGTTGTTGCCACCGACTGCGATGTCAACGCCGCCGCCATCGGCGAAGCGGATTTAAGCGGCGAACGCGATTTCCTTTGGTATAACATCTCCAACGGCATCGGCTCTGCCATCATCATGGGCGGTGACAATTACCCCGGCGCCACGGGTGTGTCGGGCGAGCTTGGTCATGTGAAAGTGGAATATGACAATCCCCGCCCCTGTCCCTGCGGACAAAAAGGCTGCACCGAGGCACATGCAAGCGGCGCCGCCATCGGCCGCCGCGTGGTGCAGCTGACGGACGAAGACCCCGATTGGGCAAAGGTTTTTGAAGACAAAGGCTATCCGAAAAATGCCTACGGTGCTTCGCTTCTTGCCCGTGAAGGGGATGAAAAAGCCCTTGCCGTCTGGCAGGAAGCAGGCAAGTATATCGGACGTTCCATGGCGGTGGGCTTGAACGTTATCAATCCGCCCCGCATCTTTGTGGGCGGCGGCGTGTCCCAGTCGCTGGACCTGCTTCTTCCCGAGATTCGTCGTCAGATCGACCTTTGCACGGTGGAATTTGCACGCAATGTTCCCATCGAACAGAGCCGCCTTGGCTATTACGCCGCGCTCAAAGGTGCCGCGGCGATCGCAATGCGAAAATATCATAAACAGGAGGAAACAAGATGAAGGCAAAACGTTCTTTGCTCATTACCGCACTGGTGATGTTCTGCATCAACTTTGCAGCGACCTCGTTTTACGGCTTTGCCAACGTGGTCGCCATGCTGCTTCAAAGTTCTGTCACTTCCCCTGCCTTTTTGTGGGCAACGTTCAATTCCATTGTAGGTGTTGTGGTGGCATTGCTTTTGATCGGGGCATGCATTGGTGCATTTCGGGGTAAGGGGGATCTGCTTGCCGCCTGTGCATTTTTCCTGTGCGCGGTGCAGAATTTCTTGAGCTTCGTGCCCAACTGGCAGGTTGTGCTCCAGTCCATCGGCTATCCGCGCCAGCTGTTCAATCTGGTGGGGATTGACTGGCTTGTGGGACTTGCCTACGTGATGATTGCCATTGCTGCACTTTTGAAGTGGAAGGCAAAGACGGCAGGTATCATCGGTGCAGGCGCTGTGCTCGCCGTGCGTGTGTTTGCATTTTTCCGTGCGCTGGTCTATTTCTTGAAGGCAGGTATTCCGCTTTCTCATTTTTTGGTCAGCATGGTGCCCAATTTCCTGCTTTGCATCTTGATGCTGCAGCTGGGTATTTTGCTGTTCATCATGGCGCAGGAAAAGAAAACGGAATAAAGAAAACAGAACAAAAAAAGAAGGTGTCGGGAATGCCCCTGACACCTTTTTTATTTATTGTTTTACGGAATTGATGTAGCCCCTGCAGCCTTCCCAAGTCAGGATGCCGATGGCGGCGGAAACTTCCTGGATGGTCCTGCTCTGGTCGGAATGGTACCACACCTGATAGACGGTAAGAAGTCCCCAAAGGGTGTAGTCCAGCATCAGCTCCGCATCGCGGTCGCTGATGGGGCAGTGGGCAAGCAGCAGAAGCTTTGCCTCGTGCTTGATGGCGCGTACGGCTTTTGATACAAGCTCGCCCGAACGGTCAAAGCGCATCAGGTGACCGTAAAGTTCCAGATTGTTCTGCACGGCTTCCGTCAGCTTCAAAAAAATATGGGACGGGTCGGTGATGCTGTGCTGAAACTCCGCCTGCTGCATCACACGGGTGAAGTCGTCCACGATCTCACTTTCGATTTCATCCAGTACATCGTAGATGGTGTTGTAATAATTATAGAAAGTTTTGCGGCTGATGGCGGCTTTTTGTGCCAGCTCACTGACTGTAATGGCGGCGATGTCCTTATTGGTCATCAGCTCTGCCAGTGCGTTGTGAATGGCGTGCTTGGTGCGTACCACGCGGCGATCGATTTTAAACTGGTCGGACTGCATCCTTATCCCTCCCTGTCGATACTTCAAACTCAAACAAAAAGTATATTAATATACAATTGTGTAAAAGTCAACAGGCAAATGAATATTAAACAGAAAAAGTGTATGGATATACGAACCATACACTTTGATCGGTCTTAGTCTTTGGACTTGTAATACAGCATGCAGTGGCAGTAGCCTTCAAAATCAGGATCAGCGATCTGGGCTTTGAACTCCTCGCAGATGCACTTGTTTTCGGGCTCTTTGCCCAGTTTGCAGGGTGACGGAGGGGAGCGCCGCCGGTGGCGGATGAAGCGACCCGGAGGAAGGTTAGCACAAAGGAGTAATGCGAACGGCAGTGAAGCAGAACGACTATTGTGCAACCTGGGATTGGACCTGCAAAAGAAAACGTCAGTCGCGGGACTTGTAGTACAGCATGCAGTGGCAGTAGCCTTCAAAATCAGGATCTGCGATCTGGGCTTTGAATTCCTCGCAGATACATTTGTTTTCGGGGAGTTTGCCTAATTTACAAGGGCAAAAACCATCTTTTTCCTTCAAACCCTGACGGATCATTGCCACGATTTCGGCATTCTCATTTTCACGAACCATAAATGTTCCTCCGCATTTTCAACGTTAAAAACAGCATAGCATGGTAGGGTGCAACCTTCAAGGGTTTTCGTTGACAGGACGGGCAAAACCATGTATTCTCAAAGCAGAAGATAAGAACGGAATTAAAAGGCTTCTCCTTGAGGAGAAGCTCCCGCGAAGCGGGTGATGAGGTGGAAACGCAGGGGAATGGATTTGCCATGAACAAAAATCACAATCCGAATTTAACTGCTGTATCAAAAACACTGCGTAAGAATATGACCAAAGAAGAACGGCATCTTTGGTATGATTTTTTGAAACCACTGCCGCAGACTGTTCACAGGCAAAAAGTAATCGGTAAATATGTAGTGGATTTTTATTGTGCAAGTGCAAAACTGGTAATTGAGCTGGACGGTTCACAGCACTATACGGACGAAGGTGTGGAAACCGACATAGAACGCGATTTGTATTTGCAGACACAGGGAATTCGCGTTCTGCGGTTTTCAAATTTGGATGTAAACAGAAATTTTGAAGGTGTTTGTACTGAAATTATGAAACATATTATGTCGTAATTTGGTGCATGAAAAAAGGAAGAGTGCGTGTCCAATAGGGAACACCTCATCCGCCTCGCAGGCTCGGCACCTGGAGGTGAATTGCCGTAACACGGCAAGAGAGGCCACTCTGGAGTGTCTCCTCAAGGAGAAGGCTTTAAATGATTGAATACATATTTTTTAACAAAATAATTTGGAGGTATTGCAAATGACAGACTACAGATGTACCCCCGCAGAAGTGCTGCTTCGCGACACCAAAGTGCCGATCAAGGTGGTGGAAAATGATATCGATGTTGTGCATGACATGGTCTATGTGATGCTGGAAGAAATCAGAAAAAATAACGCACAGGGTAAAAAGACTGTCTTCATCGTGCCCGTGGGTCCCGTGGGGCAGTACAAGCGCTTTGCGGCAATCGCCATGCACGAGCAGCTTGATCTTTCCAACCTCTACATCATCAATATGGATGAATACCTCACCGATGAAAGGGAGTGGATCGACTACGACCATCCGCTGTCCTTCCGAGGCTTTATGGATCGGGAGTTCTACGATCTTCTGACCGGCCCCTGCTTCATCCCCGAAGACCACCGCATTTTCCCCACTCCCGGCAAGGAGGACGAGATTCAAAAGAAGATCGATGAACTGGGCGGCGTGGATATCGCATTCGGCGGCATCGGCATCATGGGTCACATCGCATTCAACGAAGCACTGGATGAGGACGAGGAAATGTCCAACGAAGACTTTGCAAATCTTCCCACCCGCATTCTGCCTTTGACCAAGGAGACCCGCACCATCAATTCCGTCACGGGTCTTGGCGGCTATATCGACGGTATTCCCAAATGGTGCATCACCATCGGCATGAAAGAAATTCTCTCTGCAAGAAAGCTGCGTTTCTACATGAATCGGGAATGGCATCGCGGCATTATCCGAAAGATCTGCCTTGGCCCCGTCACAGGACATGTGCCTGCCAGCTTTTTTCAGACCCACCCCGATGCCCTTTTGACCATGGCGGAGCATGTCACCTTGCCGCCGTCGGGACTTCTCAGATAAGGAGAACAACATGAACCTTGGTATTTGCGCATGGGAACTGCCCATGGACGTGGAAGGCGCATTCGCCTTCGCAAAGGAAAACGAATTTGCCAACATCAGTATCGAGTTTGACTATGCAGCCTGTAAGGAAGATCAGGCAGCATGGTGCGAGAAAATCTGTGCTTTGGTGAAAGAATACGACATGCCCGTGTCCATTTTGGCACTGAATGTGCTCTGCGACATCGGCATGAGCCTTGCCGACAAGGAAGAAGAGGTCATGGACGTGGTCTCCCTCGGCATCGAAACTGCCGCAAAGATCGGCGCACCTGCAGTGCATCTGCCCAGCTTCGGTCAGGGTGCCATCGTGGAAAATGCCCACCTTGAGCAGACCATCGAGATTCTGAAAAAAGCCTGTGCCATCGGCGAGGAACTGGGTGTGCAGGTGGGACACGAATCCCAGCTGGACGAGCAGGACAATGAGAACATCGTCTTCAGTATCGACAGCCCCGCGTTCTATCTGCTTTTCGACAACGAAAACCTGGCCACCGAGGGCATCGATCCTGTGGAGACCTACTGCAGATTCTCCCGTTACATCCGCCACGCCCACATCAAGTTCGGTCACTTTGAAGACGAGCTGAAAAACCTGCAGGCGGAGACACGTTTCGGCGGCATCGATGCGGTGTTTGATGTGTTCCGCATGGGAAAGTTCGACGGCTTCCTTCTGCTGGAGTCTCCCTATAATAAGGAAAAGATT
>JAGBGW010000011.1 GCA_017935825.1 Clostridia bacterium | reverse complement strand
TATTCTTCTATCAAGTTCCGTACATACTCCAGCTCTTCGGGCGAAGGAGGGGGATGGTACATATATAAGGACTTCATGCACGGGCGAAAAGGCCTTATCGCGCTTCCCTTTGTCCGCGCTTCCCGCCACCGTTTCCAAGCTGACCTAAGCTTGCCCATGGTCTTTTTTCACCTCCTGACTGTCCTCTAAAAACCATTCTTTCAGGACCGCTATTTTTTCTTCGTCCTCCATCTCGTTGCAAAAGACCACCGTCTCCACCCACTTTAACCGCTCCACCGCGCCATCATGCAGCGGCGTATTGGGATAAAAGATATTTTCGATCAGTTCGCTGGTGACACGGGCATCCACGCTTGTACCCGACTGCATGATGGCATCAAGAGAAGTCTCCTGCTGCACCACAATCAGGGCACCTGTACGGGTACGGGACATATTGACCAGTGCATCGAACATCTCATCTGCAATGTAGGAATCGTCACGCTCCTGCGTGCTTGCAGAAGGTGTCAAAAACATTGTGGCCTGACGCAGAAGATTGCCCTGCCCCAAGTTTTCCAAAAGGCGGCGGATCTCGGGCTGGAAGAGGACCACCAGCACCACGACGCCGTAGTTGATGACGTAGGTAAGCAGCCAGTTGATGGTCTGCAATCGCAGTGCTTCTGAAACGCCTGCTGCCAGCAGCAGAACGCCAAGACCCTTCATAACGGAGATCGCACGCGTCTGCTTCGTCAGTTTTAACACCTGATAGAGCAAAATGGAGATCAAAACGATATCCACCATATCACGAAGCCTGAAATTCAAAAAGAAGCTGCTGATGGCTTCCCAAACCAGTTCCATAATTGTGCGCCCTCCTTTCATGTAAATATGACGACTGTTTTTATTATAGCATACCCGTTCCCTTTGATGTGATTTCCGAGCAAATTTTTTCTTAAGTTTCCCTGTATTTTTTCTGCAAAACTCACAACAAAACAATAGGGCGGCATTGCGTACCCCTTGGGTATGAATACCGCCCTTACATTTGCTTTTTTATCGATCGATCTGTTTATAGGCATACGCCGCCGCCTTCAGTGCGAAAAACAGCACGATGACCTCGGGTACCAGCAAAATGGCATTTTTTGCCGCCCGCATGGGCAGAAGGACACGCATCGTCTGACCGTAAAACATAGAAAGCCAAAGGGAATTGAGCCCCACGTTGCAGACCAGATTCACCAGTGTTTTGGCGCCCAGCGCACGAAGCAGCAGGCTTCTGTTTGCCCTGCCAAGAGGGTCCATACCGTGACCGAAGTTTTTACCCAGGTCGTGACGAGGCACGCTTCTGTCAAAGAAAAAGGCACTGTAGATCATGGCGCTTACCATGGCAGTGATGGTAAAGCCGAAGAAATAACCGCCCGAAGGATTCATCACAAGACCCAGCAGGTCACCCACGATGGCCGCCGGCACTGCAGCAGCAGGACCGTAGAGCATGGCAATGACAGCCATGGCGGTAAAGCCGAAGCTGACACGCAGTTCCTGCGTGATCTGGATGCGGCACATTTCAAGTACCACGCTCAGCGCGATCAAAATGCCCGTCACCGCAAGGGTACGGGTCTTTTTTAAAAGTTGTGCTGACTTTTTGATTCTAAGAAGCATCGTACAAGCCCTCCCAACAATATCGTTCCTTTTTTGTGCCTGCGGCACTTTCTCATTATAAACGCAGCGATGTGGATTGTCCATAGACCAATTGCGCAGCGGCAAATGTATACGATTTGTGCACCGTGCCGTACAGCCACAAATAATTGGAAGAACGATCCAAATTTATGGGAAACGCCTGTATGGACAGTCTTGGACATGGTAGTTTTACACCACACAGACAAAAGGAGAAACGACATGACCGCACAGGAAACAAAACCAAAAAAATGCCGCAGAAAAAAGCAGACCACCATCGACCGGCTGGAAGCGCTGGGTGATGACCTGGTGGGACACCTTACCGCCATTGCCGGCAGTTGGGATGACTTTTGCGGCTTTTTGTCCGCCCAGCAGGAACCGCGCCTTGACCCCAAACGGCTGCGGGACTTCATTGCCGCCTATCACGAGCTGTTTCGAACGCTGCTGGATGTACAGGACGGCGAAGCAAAGCAGGAGGTTTCCAATCCTGTGGTGATCCTGCCCCAAGTAACCATGGATGAGGAATAAGGATGGAAAAGATATGGGTCCCTCAACCCAAGCAAATTCAGTTTCTTCAAAGGCCGGAGTACGAAGCGCTCTACGGCGGTGCGGCAGGCGGCGGAAAATCCGATGCGCTGCTGGCAGAGGCACTGCGGCAGATCCACATTCCGCACTACCGCGCGCTGATCCTTCGAAAGACAGTCCCCCAGCTTCGGGAGCTGATCGACCGATCCCACACCATATACGGACGTTTGGGCGGCGCAAAGTACAACGCATCATCCCATGTATGGACCTTTGCAAGCGGTGCCAAGATCAGCTTTGGTTCCATGCACCATGTACAGGACAGAACCAATTACCAGGGTCTGCGCTTTGACCTGATCTGCTTTGACGAGCTGACCCATTTTACCTGGGACGAATACAGCTACATGTTTTCCCGAAACCGACCCTCGGGCCCCGGCACAAGGGTATATATGCGCGCAGCCACCAACCCGGGCGGTATCGGGCACGGCTGGGTAAAGGATCGCTTTGTAACCGCCGCGCCTCCCATGACCCCCATTGTAGAACAGGCAAACTACATGGATTTATCGGGCAGGCTGCACACCAAAAAGCGCAGCCGCATTTTTATCCCTGCAAGCGTGTTTGACAACCAAAAGCTGATGGAAGATTCCCCCGGGTATGCGGCAAATCTTGCACTTTTACCCGAGGCGGAAAAACAGGCTTTGCTCTACGGCTCCTGGGACAGCTTTTCAGGGCAGGTCTTCACCGAATGGCGAGACGATCCTGCCCATTACCGCGATGCAAAGCACACCCATGTGATCGCCCCCTTCCCCATTCCCGATCACTGGCGTATCTGGCGCGGCTTTGACTTTGGCTATGCCAAGCCTTTTGCGGTGGGCTGGTTTGCAGCGGATGAACATGGGCGCATCATCATGATCCGCGAGTACTACGGCACAAACGGGCAGCCCAACGTGGGTGCAAAGCTTCACCCAAGACAGATCGCGCAAGTCATCCGCCAAATCGAGCAGGAAGATGAAAACCTGCGCGGACGGCACATTTTAAGCGTTGCCGACCCGTCCATATTCGACGAATCCCGCGGGGAATCCGTGGCGGCGATGATGGCGTCCTCTCCCCACTTTGTCACCTTCACCGCCGCCGACAACACCCGCATGGCAGGCAAAATGCAGCTGCACTACCGTCTGAGTGAAGACGAGCGCGGCATCCCCCGCTTTCAGGTATTTCAAAGCTGTACCCACACGCGGCGCACGATACCTGCACTTGTCTACGATGCATCCAATGTGGAGGACGTAGATTCCGACTGTGAAGACCACATCTACGACATGATCCGCTATGTACTGATGGAATCGCCCATTTCACCCCGTGTCAGATGCAGCGATCTGCCCCTGCTGCAGGATGATCCGCTGGAGCTGCGAAAAGAAAACCGATTCTGCAATTTTTAAACTTTGGAGGTCCTATGAATCCCAAAAATGACACTGATCTTTCCCCTGCACAGCAAACATACCCCATCGGCGCAGAGCAGGTTCGTCAGGCGGAACAGATCTTAAAAAACTATAAGCAAGGCAAAGCTGTGCTGGAACACCGAATCGTAGACAACGAGCTTTGGTACCGCATGCGCCACAGCGCCACCACTCATTCGGCAAGTGAACCTGCATCCGCCAGCGGCTGGCTGTTTAACGCCATTGCCAACAAGCATGCCGATGCCATGGACAACTACCCTGAACCCGTGATCCTGCCCCGCGAACAGACCGATGCGGCGCAGGCAAAGCTTCTGTCTGCCGTACTTCCCGCAATTTTGGAGCGCTGCGACTTTGAGGACATCTATAGCGATGCCTGGTGGTACAAGCTCAAACACGGTGCTGCATGTTATGGCGTATTTTGGTCCGACGAGGATATTTGCATCCGTTCGGTGGATCTTTTGAATCTTTTTTGGGAGCCGGGTGTGGAGGATATCCAGCAAAGCCGCAACGTATTCCACGTACAGTTGGTGGACCGTGATCTTCTCGCCCATCGCTGGAGTGTGCTGCGTGATGCGCTTGCCCAGCCTTCCATCGAAATCACCCGTTATCTTTACGACGATGCGGTGGATACTTCCAACAAGGCTGCCGTGGTGGACTGGTACTACAAAAAAGACGGTGTACTGCACTACTGCAAGTTCTGTCAGGGGCAGGTACTGTATGCAAGCGAAAACGACGAACTGCTTCAAAATACGGGCTACTACGATCACGGTCTTTATCCCTTTGTGATCGATGCACTGTACCCCGTCAGCGGTTCCCCTGCAGGCTTCGGTCTTGTGGATGTGATGCGTGATGCACAGGTGTACATCGACCGTTTGAATTCCGCAATGCTGAAAAATGCACTGATGGCAAGCAAAAAGCGATTCTTTATCCGCGCTGACGGCAGTGTGAACGAACAGGAGTTTGCAGACTTTTCCCGTGATTTTGTGCACGTGATGAGCGCAAATCTTGGGCAGGACTCCATCCGCGAGATCGAGACCAAGCCGCTGGATGACATTTACGTTTCACTTTTAAACAACAAGATCACCGAGATCAAGGAAGTCACAGGCAACCGCGACTTTTCTCAGGGCGGCACCACAGGCGGTGTGACGGCGGCAAGTGCCATTGCGGCGCTGCAGGAGGCAGGCAGCAAGCTTTCTCGCGATATGGTCAAGGGCGGCTACCGTGCATTTTGCAAGATCTGCAATTTGATGATCGAACTGATCCGCCAGTTTTATGACGAACCGCGGATGTTCCGCATCACAGGCGCAGGTGCAAGTGAAGCCTTTGTGATGTTTGACAACCGATCGATGCAGCCCATGGAACAGGGCGATGCCCCCGTGTTTGATGTCCGTATCAGTGCAGCGCGTGCAAATCCCTTTTCCCGCATCAGTCAAAACGAACTTGCCTGCGAGTTTTTCCGACTGGGTCTGTTCCAAAGCCACCGTGCGGCCGAGGCTCTTTGCTGTCTTTCCATGATGGACTTTGAAGGTCGGGATGAAATGATCCGCCGCATCCGTGAAAATGCCATGCGTCAGACAGTTTCCCCTTCCCCTGTTTTGCCCAAAAATGCGCCTCGGCACGACGTGGTAACGCAGGCAAAAATGCAAAGCGCACAGGCAGGTCGAGTATGACAAAGATCAAAATCGACCGCTACAGCCTCATCGTCACTGCTCGCGGACATGCAGGCTGGGACAAAAACGGACACGACATCGTCTGTGCCGCGGAAAGCATGCTGCTGTACGCCCTTTCGGATTTTGCGCAAGCACACGGCGGCATCTGCATCGAGGACGACGGCTACATGCGCGTGGAGTTTCCCCCACAGGAAAGCGAGTATCTTTACGGCGGCTTTGATGCGCTGTGCGAAGGCCTGCGTATGCTGGCAGACGAATATCCCGACCACGTTTGTGTAGAGGGCTGAAGAAAGGAGGAACACATATATGAAAGTTGACCTGCATCACTTCGACACAGCAGGCCAGACAGCCGACAACGCGCAGGAACAGGCAATCGACACGGCAGCGGAAGCTTTGGAGGATGCAAATCCCATGCCGCAGGAACAGGCGGCAGACCGGGAGGACATCGACCCTGCCTTTGCCGATGACCCTGCCTGGCAGCGCTATGAAAAAATGCGCAATGCCCGCTTTGCTGCAAAAAGCGCATCCCTTGCAAGGAGCCTTGCGCAGACCCACCAGCTCTACCCTGCATTCGATCTGCAAAAAGAACTGCGCAATCCCCGCTTTATGCGCCTGATCGACGCAGGATTGAGCGTACGGGAAAGCTACGAGGTCCTGCATCGGGATGAGCTTTTGCGCACTGCCCTTGCCGCCGCACAGGAGCATGCACAGCGGCAGGTCTACCGCAGTCTTGCCGCAAGAAAAGGGCGTGTGGAGGAAAACGGCGCATCGCCTGCCCTGATCAGCCGCCGCGACCCCGCCGCCATGTCCCGCGCCCAGCGCGAACAGATCGCAAAGCGAGTTATGCGCGGTGAAAAAGTCACTTTTTAATTTTAAAGGAGGCATTTATGCACAAAAAGATCAACCTGCATCACTTTGATGAAAACACCCAGACCACTGTGCTCAACGCCGAAGGCAACGACCTTTCGGCAGAAATGAAGACGTATTACGAAAAGCGCCTTCTGGACGCTGCAGAGCCCGAACTTGTCCATGACCAGTTTGCAGACAAGTACCCCATTCCCCAGGGCAGCGGCAAAACCATCGAATTTCGCAAGTATTCCGCACTGCCCAAGTCCCTCAATGCACTGACCGAGGGCACCACGCCGCCCGGCAGCAAGCTCAACGTATCTGCCGTCAATGCCACCGTGTCCCAGTACGGCGACTGGATCGGCATGAGCGACATGCTGGAGATGACCGCCATCGACCGCAATGTGGAACAGGCAACCAAGCTGCTTGGTGCATCCGCGGGCAAGACCCTTGACACCGTCACCCGTGAGGTACTGGCAGGCGGCACCTATGTGGACTGGGCCGGCTACGTGGAAGACGGCACCTACCATCCCGTAAGCAGCCGTGCCGAAATTACCACCCGATGCGTACTGACTCCCGACATGGTATTCAAAGCCGCAGCAGAACTCAAAGCCCAGACTGCAAAACCCATTGACGACAGCTATGTGGCAATCGTCCACCCGTATGTGGCATACGATCTGATGCGAAGCGAGGAATGGATCGAGGCACATAAATACGCACAGAGCGAAAACCTTTACACCGGTGAGATCGGTAAACTGGCAGGCGTGCGTTTTGTGGAAACCACCGAGGCAAAAGTGGTGGCGCCCGAAGCCATCTGCGGCATGCTGAAAAATCGTATGACTCTTGCAAATGCCCTGGATGCCACCGGTTCGACCAAGATCTATCCTGCATACACCATCGACGAAAGCGAAGCTGCTGCAATCACTGCAAAGATCGGTGCAGGCGAAGTCTTCCATATCTACGTGGGCGGTCAGCTTTGCACCAT
>JAGBGW010000109.1 GCA_017935825.1 Clostridia bacterium | reverse complement strand
GGTTCCGCCTGCTCTTCCGTTTGGGGAACGTCTTCCTCGATGTGTGCATACAGTTCCTCAAAGGGGTCGGGCGGCGTGATGCTTTGCAGGAAGCTTTCCTCCATGCCTTTGGTGGAAAACTGCTCGTTGTAGCTTCGCATCTGCTCCCGTGCCTGTGTCAAAAAGGACAATTCTTCATCGATATACTGCTGCTGCGGTGTGTAAAAATCGTCCTGAAACTCGGTTTCGTTCTGCAAATCGGGCAAATTGATTTCTCCTTTATTCGATCCAGCGCTGATGGGAAAGAATCTTCTGTGCGGCTGTTTTATCGTATTTATTCACATCCAGCTGATCCGCCGCCCAACCAAAGGGCGCGCCGTTTGGATGATCGTGGAAGTCGGTGCCTGCGGTAACACAAAGTCCGTCCTGCATGCACCATTTCTCCAGCATTCTTGCTTCCCCTGCCGATGCGCTTGGATGGAAGCACTCCATGCCGCAAAGGCCGTAGGATTTCATTTCTTCATACAGTGCGTGCAGTGTCATCTGATCCCGTGCGGTCTGCATGGGATGTGCCCAGACGGCGACGGCACCGATGCGGCGAAGCAGGCGGATCGCCTCTTCCAAAGAGAGCCTTGCATTGGGCACATAGGCACAGGCGCCATAGGCAAGGTATTTTTCAAAAGCTTCGTTGGCGGACTTGACATACCCCTTGGCAGCCAGTGCGCGCGCCACATGACCGCGCCCCACGGTCTCCCCTTTTGCATGCAGATAGACGTCGTCCATGGTAAGGGGGAAGCCCAGGTCGTTCAGCTTTTGCACCATGCGCTCGGTACGTTTGACACGTCCGTCGCGCAGGGTCTGCATGGTGGTGACAAATTCGTCGTTGTCGATGTCGAGAAACAGACCCAGCATGTGCAGTTCCCCTGCAAAATCGATGCTTAGCTCCACCCCTGGGATGACAAAAAGGTCGGTGCCCTTGGCGGCTTCCACGGCTTCCTTCACACCGCTTGTGGTGTCATGGTCGGTGATCGCAATGGCATTTAAGCCCTTGGCAAGTGCCATTTGGACAAGCTGCGTGGGCGTTTGCCGTCCATCGGAGGCGGTGGTATGGTTATGCAGATCGATGGCAGGAAAAAACATAGCAAATCAGCCTTTCAAAATTTCACAAAGTTCATCCACACCGCGCAGTACAAGGTCGGGCTGGATGGGGCTGTCTTCGACCTGTTCAAGCTTGGTCTCGCCCGAAAGCACCAAAACGGATGCCATGCCGAAGTTGACACCTGTGGCAACGTCGGTGTAGAGGCGGTCGCCCACCATGCAAAGTTCGTCCTTCTCAAGACCCGTTCTTCGCATCAGGTAGCGTGCGATCTGAGCATTCGGCTTGCCGATGATGATGTCGGGCATGCGGCCTGCGGATTCCCGAATCAGCGCCAGCATGGCGCCAAGGTCGGGGATGAAGCCGCCGTCAGTGGGACAGTTGTAGTCGGGGTGGGTGGCAACAAAGGGAAGTCCTGCGCGCACATAGTCGCAGGTGCGGGTGAGCTTTTCGTAGTCCAAGGTGGTATCAAAGCCTGCAAGGACTACTTCTGCATCATCCTCCACCACGCGGATGCCGAAGTTGCGCATCTCCTCTTTCAAATTCTCGTTGCCCATGACGTAAACGCGCTTGCCCGGGAAGGTCTGCACAAGGTAGTCCGCCGCCGCCTGACCCGAGGAAATGATATCGTCAGCGGTGACGTCGAATCCCATGCGATTGAGGCGCTCCACATAAGTGGAAACACTTCTGGAAGAATTATTGGTCAAAAACATGGCACGGATGCCGCGCTCTTTCAAAAGGTTCATCAGTTCAAAGGCACCGGGCAGGATGCGGTCGCCTAAGTAAATGGTGCCGTCCATGTCAAGGGCGAAGCACTTTACTTTTCTTACGCGCTGTTCACCTTGTTTTCTATCCTTTGGCTGCATACGCAGCCAATCCTCACGGGTGATGGAATAGGTGCAGATGTCCGTCCAGACGCCGTGCAGCTGTTTTGCATTTCGCTGCAGACCTTCGTACGTCATGCCGATCTTCTGCATCACACGGCCCGAGGCGGTATTTTCCGCAAAATGGCGGCTTTCAAGGCGGATGCAGGTGGTGTTTTGGAAGATGAAATCACGCACGGCGCGGGCGGCACGGGGCATGATGCCCTGTCCCCAAAAATCGGGATGCAGCACGTAGCCAAGTTCCATCACCTCGCCTTTCGGGCTTCTGACGATAGCGCCGATGGCGCCGATGACGCGGTTTGTCGCTTTGTCCACGATGCACCAGTCCATATTCTTTTTATCGATGTTCAGTTCTGCCG
>JAGBGW010000108.1 GCA_017935825.1 Clostridia bacterium | reverse complement strand
CGGCAGACACATGGAAATTTCCGCCTTGCCCTGGAAGACGGCGATTGCCTTGGCACGGCAGGTGTCATAGCCGCAGGTGCCGCAGTTAAGCTCCTGTTCCGGGGTAAACTTGCCCATCTGATGCAAAACCGCCTCGATCTGGGCTTCGGTAGGCATCACAAGGCCGTTGCCGATGTAAGACATTTCCTTATGCAGCGCACCTGTTTCAGGCTGCTGCACGTCAAAATCCTCACTGCCTGCGTACTTTGCCACACGGGCATAGTCGCCGATGGGCGAACGATGATGCTTTTCCATAATGGGACCGCCGATGCAGCTGCCAACGCAGGCGGACATTTCGATGAAACAGTTATGCACTTTGCCGCGCACGATGTCCTTCAGCGCGCTGATGCAGTTTTCCACGCCGTCCACGGCGATGTAGGTGTAACCTTCCATATCCTGCGCCATGGTTTTGAGTATGCCGCCGGTGGTGGGGAAAAATCTGGCACGGCTCTTTTCGTTGGAATCGGCCGTCTTTTCAAGCTCGATCTCCTCTTCTTCCAGCCACTGGGTCAGTTCCTCAAAGGTCAATACGGCGTCCGTGATATCAGGATAGCGCTCTGCCTCGTCCTTTTTGGCAAGGCAGGGACCGATGAACACGGTCTTGGCTCCCTTGATGCGCTTTTTGATATCCACACAGTGTGCCTGCATGGGGCTCATCACATCTGCAAGATAGGCAAGCGCTGCAGGGAAATGCTTCTGGATCAAAAGATTGATAGAATGGCAGCAGGAAGAGATCAGGACATCTCTTTGTTCCTCCCGCAGCAGGCGCTCGTATTCATTTTTGACAAAGGTCGCGCCGATGGCAGTCTCTTCCACGTCGTAGAAGCCCAGCTTTTTCAGCGCTTTTGCCATGCTTTCGATGCCCACGCCGTCGTAATTTGCCACAAAAGAAGGCGCAAGGCTCACCACCACGGGCGCACCGCTTTGCAGAAGCACCTGCACCTTTTCTCTGCCGCTGACGATCTGCTTGGCATCCTGGGGGCAGACGACGAAACAATGTCCGCAAAGGATGCATTCGTTTTCAATGATGTGCGCCTGATTGCCCGAAAAGCGGATGGCCTTGACGGGACAGTTGCGGATGCACTTGTAACAGTTTTTGCAGTTGGATTTTTTCAGTGTCAGTACACTTGCCATGCCTGTCACCACCCTTTCAGATCAAGCAAAATGCGGCAGGATATGCTGCATGAAGAATTCCGTCACGTCGTCGGGCACAACGGAATAAAGCTGTCCGTCCACGTTGACACAGACGCCCTGCTGGCACTGTCCCATGCAAAAGGAGCCGCTCAATTCCACTTTGCGCAGCAGGTCATATTTATTGATGAGATTCTGCAGTTGTTCCACCACTTTTCTGGAACCCTTGATGTGGCAGGAGCTGCCGATACATACCGTAATTTTCATAATGATCACCTGTTTTATTCCATGCACAAATCAAAGCCACTTGCGCATAAATTCACTTTCCATTTCCGTTCCGACCACCGATCGGAACGATGCACCGATCGGAAGCCATTTTTGAAGCTGAAGGTATTCTGCATCGTTTGAACAGAAAGCCTGCAGATACTTTTCGGCTGCAGATTCCTGATTGTTGAAAAGAAAATGCAGATACGTGGGTGCAACATCCGCCCATGCATCGCCTTTTGTCGCCCGTGCCCAATCCAGAACCATCACTTCACCGTTGTTTTGCACGATCAGGTTGGACGGCACAAGGTCGCCATGACACAGCTGTGTTTTTCGAGG
>JAGBGW010000107.1 GCA_017935825.1 Clostridia bacterium | reverse complement strand
GCAGCTGGGTGTGCTTGAACAAGGTGTTCAGGACAACCTGTGCGTTGACACCCTGCTTTAGTTCAATGACGATGCGCATACCGCTGCGGTCGGATTCATCGCGCAGGTCGGAGATGCCCTCCACCCGCTTGTCGTGCACCAGTTCCGCGATCTTTTCCACAAGGCGAGCCTTGTTGACCTGATAGGGAATTTCGGTGACCACGATGCGGGATCGGTTGTTGGGCATCTGCTCAATATCGGTCTTTGCACGGACGAAGATTCTGCCACGGCCGGTGCGATATGCCTCGCGGATGCCTGCCGTACCCATGATGATGCCGCCGGTGGGGAAATCCGGGCCGGGGATGTACTGCATCAGTTCATCATTGGTGATATCGGGGTTGTCTGCCAGTGCCAGCACGCCGTCCACCACCTCACCAAGGTTGTGAGGCGGAATGTTGGTTGCCATACCGACTGCGATACCGTTTGCACCGTTGCAAAGCAGGTTGGGGAAACGGCTGGGCAGCACCGTGGGCTGCATAGCGGTGTTATCGAAGTTGGGCATGAAGTCGACAGTGTCCTTGTCGATATCTGCCAGCATCTGCATGGAAAGCTTGGAAAGACGGGCTTCGGTGTAACGCATTGCTGCTGCGCCGTCGCCGTCCACCGAGCCAAAGTTGCCGTGACCGTCCACCATGGGATAGCGCATGGAGAAATCCTGCGCCATGCGGACCATTGCATCGTAAACAGAAGCGTCGCCGTGGGGGTGGTACTTACCAAGTACGTCACCGACGATACGTGCGCTCTTTCTGTGGGGCTTGTCGGGAGTGACGCCCAATTCGCCCATGGAATACAAAATGCGTCTGTGAACGGGTTTCATGCCGTCGCGTACATCCGGAAGCGCGCGGTTGATGATAACAGCCATTGCGTAAGCAATGAAGCTTTCCTTCATCTCACGTTCCAGATTGATCGGCAGGATACGACCGCCTTGATTGGTTTCCATAAGATATGCTCCTTCAAATTAAAGACAGGGCGGATGCACGGGTGTATCATGCACCCGCCCGAAAAATCATTTATTCTTGTTTATTTTCCGTCTGCGCAGCTTTTTGTGCTTCCAGCAGAGCACGCTTTGCTTCCAGACGTTCCAGCTTGCGCTTGTGGGATTTGCGGATAATCCGACGGATGATCAGGAAGATGCAAAGTGCGATGAGCGCCCAGACCATCAGCTGCAACAGATTTTCCGTCAGGAAGATGACAAAGTTTGCACAGCCGTTGACAAAGCCGCGGACGGAGTTTTCAAAGCCCTGGGAAAGCCCCAGTGCAAACTCGCTGCCGGTGATGAGACGATCGCCGTCGTCCACATTGACCACATTGTAGATGGGTTCAAGGTAGATCTCGATGGTGTCGTAGCCCGTCAGCTCGTTGAGCACGCGCATGCGGCCCTTCATGCCTTCCAGATCGCTCTGTGCACGGGAAAGCTGATCGCGTACAAGAAGGACTTCCTCCACCGTGGTGCACTGGGTAAGCAGTTCTTCCAGCGTTTCCACTTCCAGCTCGCCCTGCTCGATTCGTGCCTGCAGGTCGTAGTACTCGCCCGTCACGTCATCTGCGTGGGCACTGGAAGAATCGATATCGCCGATGGATTCCAGATACTCTTCCATTGCCTGAGAAGAGCCGCTGGGTACACGCACGGTGACCCATGCACCGCCGGTGTTGTTTTCGGCGTTGTAGTAATCTTCGCTGGAGAGAAGATAGCCGCCTGCATTTTGTGCGTAGGCGATGATCTCACTCATGGCAGTGGAGGGATTTTCCACCGTCATGTTGATGTAGATGTTGAGGATCAGCTTCTGGGTCTGCCCTGCTGTTTCGTTGGCAGAACCACCCACCATCTGACCTTCCTCCATCATAGGTGCTTCCGCAGCGGATTCCTCCACCATGACTTCTTCTTCATAGTACATATCGTCCGCCATGTAGCTCATGCCGTTGGAGGAAGTGGTCATTCCCACCGAATCCATTGCCATGGCCTCGCTCTTTGCGCCGCAGCCGGATTGTACCACTGCGCCAAAGAGCACCGCCAGCATCAAAACACACAGCCAAATACGTTTTGCAGTCTTTTTCATATTCCGTTACCTCCGAATCTTTGGGGTCATCAGGCAATATGCCTGACATCAGATATCGAGGTCGGTGACCAGCGTCGCATTCTCCTCGATAAACTTTCTGCGGGGTTCCACCCGCTCGCCCATGAGCATGTCGAAGATCTCGTCAGCTTCCACAGCGTCCTGAATCGTGACTTGCATCATGGTGCGTGTTGCCGGATCCATGGTGGTTTCCCACAGCTGTTCCGGGTTCATTTCACCCAGTCCCTTGTAGCGCTGCAACTCTGCACCTTCACGGCCAAGTTCATCCAAGGCACGTTCCAGTTCTTCGTCGGAATAGACGTACTTTTCGGTTTTGCCCTTCGTCACCTTGTAAAGCGGGGGACGTGCGGCATATACATAGCCCTTTTCGATCAGGGGGCGCATGTAGCGGTAGAAGAATGTGAGAAGAAGGATACGGATGTGGCTGCCGTCAACGTCTGCATCGGTCATGCAGATGATTTTGTGGTAACGAAGTTTTTCCTCGTTGAAGTCCTCGTTGATGCCTGCACCAAGTGCGGTGATCATCGCGCGGATTTCCGCATTGGCAAGTGCACGGTCAGCGTGGGTCTTTTCCACGTTTAAGATCTTGCCGCGAAGGGGCAAAATCGCCTGGAATTTACGGTCGCGGCCGCTCTTGGCGGAGCCGCCTGCGGAATCGCCCTCTACGATAAACAGCTCACACTTGGATGCATCCTTTTCGGAGCAGTCGGCAAGCTTACCGGGAAGACTGGTGGTGCCAAGCACGGTCTTACGCGTTGCTTCGCGCGCCTTTCTTGCAGCTTCGCGTGCGCGTGCTGCGCCGATGCACTTATCGATGATGGTGCGTGCAACGGTGGGGTTTTCCTCCAAAAACTGACCGAGCTTATCGGTGACCACGGAAGAAACAAGAGTACGAATGTAGCTGTTGCCAAGCTTGGTCTTGGTCTGACCTTCAAACTGAGGCTCGACCAGCTTTACAGAGATAACGCAGGTCATGCCCTCGCGGAAGTCCTCGCCGGTAAGCGTAGGATCGTTGGCCTTCAAAATATTGGTGCGCTTTGCGTAGTCGTTTAAGGTTCTGGTCAGCGCCTGCTTGAAGCCTTCCAGATGGGTGCCGCCTTCATGGGTGGCGATGTTGTTTGCAAAAGAATAGATGGTCTCAGTATAGGTGTCGTTGTACTGCACCGCAATTTCAACCGTCGCGTCGTCCTTTGCGCCATGGAACCAGATGGGTCTTTCAAAAACAGATTCCTTATTGCGATTGAGATATTCTACAAACGATACGATGCCGCCTTCGTAGTGGAAGTCGCGCTTGTCCTCTCTGCCCTCGCGCTTGTCTTCCAAAGAGATTCGAAGACCTGCGTTGAGGAATGCCAGCTCTCTAAGACGAACCTTCAGTACATCAAACTGGAAATCCAGCGTTTCGAAGATGGCAGGATCGGGATGGAAGGTGACGCAGGTTCCCGTGTTGTCGCATTCACCGATCACAGCCAGCGGTGCTTCGGGCTTGCCCACGTTGTACTTTTGATGGAAGACCTTGCCTTCCTGATGCACTTCCACTTCCAGATGGGTGGAAAGTGCGTTGACCACCGACAGACCCACGCCGTGCAGACCGCCCGATACCTTATAGCCGGAGCCGTCGAACTTACCGCCTGCGTGAAGCTTGGTCAGGCACACCTCAACGGCGGAAATGCCCACCTTGGGATGAATACCCGTGGGGATGCCGCGGCCGTTATCCTGTACGCTGACGGAGCCGTCCTCGTTGATCACCACTTCGATATGGGTGCAGTAACCTGCCATAGCCTCATCGATGGAGTTATCGACAATTTCGTACACCAGATGGTGCAGACCGCGGATATCGGTGGAACCGATGTACATGCCGGGGCGGCGACGTACAGCTTCCAAACCCTCCAGTACCTGAATCTGCGACTGGTCGTATGCTTCAGTCACTTGGGTGACGTTTTGTTCCATTTGATCCAACTGTTCATTATGTTCCATGAAAGCGAACCTCACCTTTCAAAAATCAGAAATCTTTGCTTTCCAATGTGTAAACACTGCCCCGCTTGAGCAGCGTGGAGGCGGAGATGGGTGAATCGATGGCCAGCACTTCCCCGCCCTGCTTTACGATCACAACGCTTTTGCACTTGTCGCAAAAGCTCCTCCTGCCCCGGGATTCGATCTGCGTTAAAAACGACACGGTGTCAAAAGGCAATTCCTTCTGCACGTCCAGGATCATCACAATATCCTGCCGACGTACCACCCGATCAAGGCCGATATGCAGCATCCCTATCCCTTCTTCCAAGTGGAATTTCGGGCCGATTTTTGCCCAAATTTCGCATCATACGATACATATATATTATACAACATTTTGGTGGACATTTATAGCCTGAAACACACTTTTTTGTGATTAATTTTCGTCGATTTTTCTTAGGTTTCATCGCTGTTTTCGGCATATTTTGAACCCCGAAAACTGCCTTTGCATAACCATGCAAAAAGTGCGAATTTTCACTGTTTTATTGTATAAAACCACTTGGAATTCAGAACAAAAAATCCCATGCTTTCGCATAGGATATTTTTTGAAGTTATGGAGTTTTCAGTTTAGATCGGCTGCTGCCGAGTTATGAATTTGCGTGCCGCAAATGTTGGGTTTGTGAGGTAAAAGTTTGGTTAAAATCCATCGTTTCCGTAGGGGTCGGCGACTCGACGACCCTGCGTAATGATTACCTGAAAGAACCAGATTCGTTTGGTCACCCAACCATACAAATTCTTTCTACCAACCAAAACTTGTCCGAAGGACAATCATAACTCTACACTCTAAACTCATAACTGACAGCCTGCGGCTGTCCTCACTCCCACAAGGTCACATTCGCCTGATCCACCTTGTACAGTGCATCAATTCTGCTTCGATCCAGCGGCAGTGCTTCCACATTGGTACAGGTGAGGATCGTCTGGCAATCGCCGACGGCAGTGAGTAACTGCTGTCTGCGCGCCGCATCCAGCTCTCCGAACACATCGTCCAGCAGCAGGATGGGACGATTCCCCGTATGTTCGCGCATGAAGTCCAGTTCCGCCATTTTGATGGAAAGGGCAACGGTTCTCTGCTGACCCTGCGAGGCAAAAAGCCGCGCATCCAGCCCATTGACCTGAAGGAGCATGTCATCCCGATGGGGACCCGAACCTGTCACGCGCCGTAAAATATCCCGTTCGCGTTCTTTTTTGAACTTTTCAAGGATCGCGGACTCCTCTTGCCCTGCATCACAGGCGATGTTGGGCACATAGGAAAGGGAAAGTTCGTCCGCACCGGAGGATATTTTGCTTTGCAGTTCGCGCGCTTTGGGACCTGCTTCCTGGCAGAACATCCGCCGCGACTGCATCACCATGGCACCGTAGTGGGCAAGCTGGGTCTCGAAGACCTCCAGCGTGCTCCATGCCGAGCCGTCCACGCCCTGTTTCAGCAGCGCATTGCGCATGGACAGGGCCTTATTGTAATCCATCAGTGCGCGAAGATAGCTTTTGTAGACCTGCGACAGCGCCACGTCCATATACGCGCGCCGACGGGCAGGAGAATCCTTGATGATCTGGATGTTCTCGGGAGAGAACAGCACCGCCTGCATCTGTCCGACGAAATCCGCCGTGCGCTTGACCGCCGTGCCGTCAAACAGGATGCGCTTTCTGCCGCCGCGCTTTAAGGTCATGTGAATGTCGTGGCGCACATTGCCTCTTTCAAAAGCTGCCTTCACATGACAATACTCCGCAGAAAGCCGAATCATTTCATCTTCTTTTGAAGTTCTGTGACTTTTTCCTGCGCAGCACAAAAAAACGCTTTCCAGAAGATTGGTCTTCCCCTGTGCGTTGCGCCCTGCGATCACCGTGATGCCCGAAGGAAGCAGCAATTGCGCCTTCTCATAGCACCGATAGTCCGTCAAATCCAAGTTCAAAAGACGCATGCAATCCCCTCCTTTCGCATCTTTTCTACCTTCATTATATCGTATTTGGACAAGTTGGCAAGAACGCCGTGGACAATATGTTCATCCCCCCATAACGACGAACGTGCCACTCCTCCATCTAAACAACAGATACGCAAGGTCGCCGAGGGCGTCGACCCCTACATGGTTTGATATAAATCAAATGCAATCGTAGGGGGCGATGCCCTCATCGCCCCGAAAACGTCGGAGTATTCCCCATCGTCTGCGACACGATTGTCGCCCCTACATTTTTTCGCAAAACCCCAAATTGTCATTCTGAGCGAGTCGAAGAATCTCAAACTTTTCTGTAACTTTTTGCACATGCTGCACAGTATTATGTGCAGAAAGTAAAAAGGCTCCCTCTCCGAGGGAGCTGACAAAAGTCGAAAATT
This sequence comes from Clostridia bacterium, assembly GCA_017935825.1. GTDB lineage: Bacteria > Bacillota > Clostridia > Christensenellales > Maliibacteriaceae > RGIG9107. The sequence goes on along the minus strand of JAGBGW010000107.1, from coordinate 216 downwards.
TTTGACAGAGGGAGTATGCTCCATGAAAAAACTGATTTTTCTTCTCTTATCCTTTACCCTCCTGTTTTTCGGCTGCAAGGAAGAAGAAGTTATCATCTACGACCTGATCCCCATGGTGAATATCGACGGCACGCTGTACCTTGACACAGGGTTTCCGGCCGACGAGCCCAACACGATGGATTATGACGGGCAAATCACCTCGCAGGTGGACGGAAG
>JAGBGW010000010.1 GCA_017935825.1 Clostridia bacterium | reverse complement strand
ATTTTTGTTCGGGTTATTTTAAGGGGTAATCTTTTTTACATCCTTAGTATATCCCAAAGAGGATAAAACGTCTGTGACAAAATCACCAAAAAGAAAACGGACAGGAAAGTTCCTGCCCGTTGGGATTTACAATTAATAGTTCTCTGCCAGAATTTCGAAATATGCCTTGGGATAACCGCAGGTTGCACATACTTCGGGAGCGTTGGTGCCAACCACAACGTGACCGCAGTTTCTGCATTCCCAGACCTTCACTTCGCTCTTTGCAAAGACTTCCATGGCCTCTACATTGTGTAGCAGTGCACGATAGCGCTCCTCATGGCGCTTTTCGATGGCTGCCACAAGACGGAATTTTGCTGCCAGCTCGGGGAAACCTTCTTTTTCTGCAGTTTCTGCAAAGCCCTTGTACATGTCGGTCCACTCGTAGTTTTCACCTTCTGCAGCATGCAGCAGGTTTTCTGCAGTATTGCCGATGCCGGAAAGTTCGCTGAACCAAAGCTTTGCATGCTCCTGCTCATTCTGTGCGGTCTGGGCAAACAGTGCAGCGATCTGCTCATAACCTTCACGGGCTGCCACTGCTGCAAAGTAGGTGTACTTGCCGCGTGCCATGGATTCGCCTGCAAAAGCAGCTTCCAGATTCTTTTCCGTCTGGGTGCCTGCATAGGGGTTGGTGGGGTTTTCCTCGATCACTTCCAGCTTGTCGCCGGTTGCGCCGCATACGGGGCATACAGCAACTTCGCCGTCTGCTACCTCAAAGGTAGCCTTGCACAGTTTGCAAAAATATTTTTTCATAAAATATATCTCCTTTTTTGAATTTGCGTGAAATCAGACACAGATAGAATCTGTGATTGTTGAGAAGATTATACAACTTTGCAGCAAGAAGTCAAGATAAAACTTTTGTCTGATTTTATCGCACCACATTGCCTTTCCACTGGCTGATACCACCAATGTTGCGTGCATTTTCGTAGCCCATTTCTTTCAAAATGGATACAGCCTGTGCGCTTCTTGCACCGCTTAAGCAGTAAACAAAAACAGGTGCATCAAGCGGAATACTTTGTTCTGCCTGCGTGATGCGGTTAAGAGGAAGATTGATTGCGCCCTCGATATGACCCTCGCTGAATTCTTCTTTCGTACGCACGTCCAAAAGGATCGCTCCATTTTCGCGGCATTGGGCCACTGCTTCGTTGATGTTTACTTTTTTAAAAAGATCCAGAAATCCCATAAGGCACCTCATATCAAGATTGATTTACGCTGTAAGTATACCATGGATGCAAAGAAGTATCCGTGATTTTATCACAGAAAACGCAGACTTGCAGGAAAACGCTGAAACGATTATACTAATTACAATATTTTAGATTGTATACACAAATACACAAAAACAAATATATGTAAGGAGAAAAACTATGCTGGACAAAATGGAACAAAGAATTTGCGAGATCATCGATGCAAAACAGGATGAGATCATCGCATTTGGCCGTGACGTGTTCTGCCACGCTGAGCTGGGCTACAAGGAAGTAAGAACTTCCGGCAAGTTCGTGGAAAAGATGGCAGAGCTTGGTCTTGCATCCGAAACCGGTCTTGCGATCACCGGTGTCAAGAGCTATCTGCATGAAAAGGGCACCACCGAAGGTCCCACCCTCGCTGTCATCGGTGAAATGGATGCACTGCCCATCCCCACCCATCCCAATTCCTACAACGGTGCAGCACACTCCTGCGGTCATCACTGCCAGCTGACAGGCGTCATCGGCGCTGCGATCGCGCTGACTGATCCCGAAGTTGCAGCAGCAATGGGCGGCAACATCTGCTTCATGGCTGTTCCTGCAGAGGAATTCGTGGACATCGACTTCAAGCTTGACCTGATGCGCAAGGGCGAACTGGGCTATGGCGGCGGCAAGTGTGAACTGATTCGCATCGGCGCATTCGATGACATCGACATCGCCCTTGGTCACCACAGTTTCCCCGGTATGGACATGGGTGTTTACAACAACACCTCCAACGGCTTTGTCAACAAGTCCGCCACCTTCAAGGGCAAGAGCGCGCACGCAGCAGGCATGCCCCACGAAGGCATCGATGCTTTGAATGCCGCCACCGCGACGCTTGTCAACGTGGCTTTGCAGCAGGAAAGCTTCCGCGATGAGGACACCGTCCGCGTTCACGGCTATATTTCCAACGGCGGCAAGGCAGTCAACGTCATCGCAGAGGAGACCTGCGTACAGTTCTCCGTCCGCGGCAAGACCCCCGAAGCATTCCGCGATGCAGCCATGAAGGTGGACCGCTCCATCAAGGCAGCAGCTATGGCAACCGGCTGCGGCGTTACCATCGAGACCATGGCAGGTTACATGTCCGGCGTGGAAAATCCCCACACCGACGTCATCCAGAGTGTTCTGGACGACATCAAGGCAGAGGGCAAGTACACCAAGCAATTTGACATGGGCATGCATTCCACCGGCTCCGACGACTTCGGCGATGTTGGCACCCTGATGCCCCTTGTACACTTTATCACCGGCGGTGTAGCAGGTACCGTTCACGGTCCTGACTTCCACGTGGAAGATGAATACCTTGCCTACGTTATCACCGCAAAGATCTTTGCACTGACCGCATACCGTCTGATGAAGAACGATGCAGCCGCCGCAAAGGAAAACATCGCAGACTACACCCCCGTCATGACCAAGGAAGAATACCTTGCATTCATGGACAGCATGCAGACCGTGGAAGTGGTGGAACCCACTCCCCTGCCCGTACTCAAGACCAAACTTGGCTGATGGTTGTGTCGGCAAAGCCAACACACAGTGAAATACAGGCTGTCGCCTGTGTGAAATTACCTTCGGCAGTGAAATACGATCTGCCGATCGTGTGAAATATTCCCTTTCGGGAACGTGAAAAGAATGTATAAGAAAAACAGCTGTTTCCGTGCATCAAAGCATGGGAACAGCTGTTTTATTTTACCATATCCATCTTGCGGCACAACGTGCCGCAAATTTCACATTGCGAAGCAATATTTCACTTGCCCGCAAGGGCAAATTTCACTTTTCCGCAGGAAAAATTTCACTGCGAATGGCGCAAGCCATTCGCTTTACGTCCACGTATCCTGGAAGGGCAGATTGGCGTAGCGCCCCTCCCGTGCGCAGGCAAGTTTTTCTTCCAGCTGTTTCAAGGACTTTACATCCGAGGGGAAGAATTTTTCTCTGCCGCCGATGGTGGTCTCGTATTCCTCGCAGGCCTCGTCGTAGCGTTCCATCAGGCACAGAAGATCGCCCAGCATTTCGTGCAGGAACATGATGTCGATGCGGTCTTCGCCACGGTAATAGAGATTTTCCTCCAGCGAACGCGCCGCCCAGTCGTAGGCCGTCTGATAATCCTTCAGGCCATAGT
>JAGBGW010000009.1 GCA_017935825.1 Clostridia bacterium | reverse complement strand
CAGGTCCGCGACGCCATGCAGCGCCTGGGAGGCTTTGCCGATGTGGAGATTCGTACCATCATCGGCGCAGATGAAACCACCCGTTGCCGCAACAAAGCCCAGTTCCCCGTGGGGCAGGGTCCTGTCACAGGCTTTTACCGCCGCCGTTCCCATGACGTGATCGATGTTGCAGATTGTCCGATCCAAAGCAAAAACGCCATGCAGGCCTGCGGCGCGCTGAAGTTCTATATGCGTGACTATGAAGTCTCCGCCTACGACGAAAAGACGGGCAAAGGTCTTGTGCGCCATATCATGACCCGTACCAATCGTAAGGGCGAGATTCTGGTGACGATCGTGGTCAACGGCAAATCCCTGCCTGAGGAAACTGCACTTTGTGCTGTCATGAGACGAAAAGTGGACGGCCTCGTGGGCGTGGTTCTCAACACCAACACCCGTCGTGACAACGTCATCATGGGCAATGCCTGCCGCACCCTTTGGGGCAGCAGCACCATTGAGGAGACCCTCTGTGATAAGGTCTTCTCCATTTCGCCCCTTTCCTTCTTCCAGGTCAATACCGCCCAGACCGAAAAGCTCTATCGCGAGGCAAGAAAAGCTGCCGCCATGGATGGCAAAGGCACCTTGCTTGATCTTTACTGCGGCATCGGCACCATCGGTATCACCATGGCAGACGATTGCGAAAAGCTTATCGGCATCGAGTCCGTGGAACAGGCGGTGGAAGATGCAAGGAAAAACGCATTGCGCAATGATATTTTGAACGCCGAATTCTACGCCGCACGCGCAGAAGACCTGCTGCCCAAAATGGCAGCCAAGGGTCAGAAGGCAGACGTGGCAGTGCTTGACCCGCCCCGCGCAGGCTGCGAGGAAGAACTTCTTCGCGCTGTATGCACCATCGCCCCCGAGCGTATCGTCTACGTCTCCTGCAATCCTGCGACCCTCGCCCGTGATGCCAAATTCCTCTGCGAAAACGGATATACCCTACACTATGTCCAGCCTGTTGATTTGTTCCCCATGACCGAACACGTAGAATCAATTGCGAGTTTTACTCACAATTGATTCATCGATATAAATCCCTTGCGGGATTTTCGATATACGCTGAAGCGTTCGATATGTGCTTGCGCACTCGATATGCGCTGCGGCGCGTGAAGGGATTTGTATCATATCGAATTTGCTGCAGGCAAATATATCGATTTTGTCGAAAGACAAAAATATCGAATCGCGAAGCGATATATCGACAAAAAAGGAGCAGACGTATGACGGATAACAAAAACCAGTTGCGGGAAGATTGTATTGCGTTTGCAATTGCGGTGTCTGATATATGTGATGAAGTGAAAGGCTGCTCTGTTTTTGTTAACCAGCTTTTGCGATCATCTTCGTCCATAGGTGCAAATGTACATGAAGCAAAATATGCTCAAAGTCGTGCGGATTTTATAAATAAGTTAGAAATTGCACTTAAAGAGAGCTCTGAAACAAACTATTGGCTTGAACTTATTTTCCGTAAGGGAAAATTATCTGAAGAACAGTATAGATCTTTGCAAAATCAATGTGGTTCCATCCGTCGAAGATTAATTGCATCCGTTACGACTGTAAAGGCAAATAAATGAAAAGACTGTATTCCAAGTATGATTTCAAAGGCTACACGCTGATTAAGCAGGTGCTGTATGATCTGGAACTTTCCAATCAGCAATACCTTTGGCTGATCAGCGATATGGAAGCTTATCCAAGGAAAAAAGAATTCTGCGAATTGCTCGATCAAAACGAATATCTTTTGCTTGAAACAAGACAATTGCTTCAAATGTTGGAAACAGATGATTTCCAATGGGTGTGGGCAGTGTTCTCGGCAATTCCTGTTTCGTATGACAGGGAAGAGATTTTGCAGTTTGATCTGCCGTATGTAATGGATGTGGAAGATAGGGTGTATAACCCTCATACGGATCAACCAAAGCTGCAGCATCCGTATGCGGTGCTTGAACTTTATGCGGTTGACAGTTCCTATATGTTTATGGTTACGGACAATGCGGATTTCATAACGAAGTTCAAACAAAAGTATCCCATGTATATTGAAGAATAACGAGGACGCACACCATGGCTTCAAGCAAAGTGTATCTGGAATTTGTTCTGGAACAGTTGGGGGAACTGGACGAAATTTCCCACAAATCCATGATGGGGGAGTACATCATTTATTATCGCGGCAGGATCATCGGCGGCATTTACGATGACAGATTTCTTGTAAAGCCTGTAAAAGCTGCTGTGAAATTGATGCCCGAAGCAGAGCTGCAGCTGCCCTACGACGGGGCAAAGCCCATGCTTCTTGTGGAGCAGGTGGACGACAAGCAATTTTTAAAAGCATTGCTGGAACAAATGCATCAGCAGCTTCCCGTTCAAAAGAAAAAGTGACGCAATTGTATAGAAGGATGATACCATCATGCCTGTATTTTTTACCAAAGAAAGATTCTATTGCTGGCTGGTGAAGTCCATCGACCTTTTTCAGCCCCAAAACAGCGAATACTATGTGGATTTTGATGAAACGGGTGAGCCTGTGTTCAAAGAACCGAACGAGATCCGACCGCCGAAGCATCTGCCCCAGCACCTGCGCAATGTGCAGGATATTTCAAGTGAAACCTGCGATCGTCTTTTTCACACGACGATCGATCTGGTGCACCCGGATTTTGATGAGGAACTTCCCAAGCTTTCCCAAATGGATTTCAACGACAGCGCCCGAATGCTGTTTTACATCCACCGCGCAAATTTAAAGTTCGGACAAAAGTTTTTCTACCGTGTTTGGCATGTCGCCTGCCTTCTTTGGCAGCAACGTCTGGATTACGCCTCCGGCGGCAGAACCTGCGACCATATGCGCTTTTGTGCAAATGGCAATGCTTCCCGCGTGCTGGAACATATGCTGCAGCTGTTGTAATTGAGCCATTGACAAAGATGCATGCAATGTCGTACATTGATGACGGTGTCCTTTTGTGACAGATTGTACGGAAAATGGGAATTAATAAATGAAACGAAATTATGGAATTGATTTGCTGCGTCTTGTGCTGATGTATATGGTATGTCTGCTGCACACGTTGGGACGCGGCGGAATATTGGCAGCAAGTGTAGTCGGTACGGTAAATTATGCCGTGTATTGGCTGCTTGAAACATCTGCCTTCTGTGCTGTGGATGGCTTTGCACTTGTCAGCGGTTATGTGGCGCAGGATAAACCACAAAAATATGAAAAGCTCGTGAATATGTGGTTTCAGGCATTCTTTTATTCCTGTATCGTGACGCTGGTGCTTCATATCTGCGGTTTGAAAATGAATGCATCTTTGCCGGCACTGCAGGAAATGGTCTTTCCGGTATCATTTTCCGCATTTTGGTATGTTACTGCGTATTTTGTGCTGTTTTTAGCAATGCCGCTTTTAAACAGTTTCCTTTTTTCTCTGGAGGAACCTGCGGCAAAAAAAGCTTTGCTTGTGTTCTTTGTTTTGTTTTCTGTCATTGGATTCTGGCAGGAGCCCTTTGGAACAGACGAGGGGTACTCTGCGCTTTGGCTGATGATATTGTATTGTATCGGCGTGCTTGCAAAACGTATTCATTTATTTGAACAAAAAAAGACATGGCTGTTGTTTTTGCTTTGGTTGGTCTGCATCCTTTTATCCTGGATTGCCTATGTGTTTTTTGGTTTTCTTCGGGGTGTACGGTATGTAACGCCTACGATTTTATTGTGTGCCATAATCATGGTGGTATTATTTTCCCGTTTAAAACTGCCTGATAAAATGGTACGTGCAATAAAACACCTTTCGCCGTTGGCTTTTGGCATATATTTATTTCAAATGAACAGAACGCTATGGGACAAGGTTCTTTTGGATGGTTTCTCTTTTGTTGCATCCATGCCGTTGATACCGGGTGTTCTATGTGCGTGTGGAATTGCGGTTGTCATTTTTTTTGCGGGTTTGATTGTAGAATGGTGCCGGACAAAGCTTATGAATGCGATTGGTATACATCGTATCAGTGAAAAAATTGTAGAGTGGATAGATCAATTGTTGGGAAAACTGTTCCCGATTCTAAATTGATACCGGATCTTTGAATGTAAAAGGCAT
>JAGBGW010000106.1 GCA_017935825.1 Clostridia bacterium | reverse complement strand
GGTATGATGCTTACCATACGGACCCTTTTGGGGTACATTGATGGAGGTTAACCGACAATGAAGACGATTTTGCGTCTGTTGTTTTTCTGGATTAAGGTGCTCAGTGTGCTGTTGATCATCGTGGCTGTGGCCGGCTGTTCCTTCTTTGTGGCAATGGATATCACCAATTTGATGATTCTGGTCAAAGACGGCATGACCATGCGTGCCAATGTGAAGTTCGCATCGGAAGATTACGATGCGGATGAACTGACCAAGTTTTTCACGGCAGAGTATCTGACCCGCGATGATCTTTTAAACAATGTGGTCTACGACCAGTACGAGATCGAAGATTACGACTATGATACATCGGTGGAACGTGTTTGGTGCTGGCCCTGGCAGGATGAAGTAACGCTTGTTATTGCCTGCGTGCAGCACGAGATGGATGGTGAACTCAAGGATGAGTACCTGACACAGGAACAGGTGGAGCGTGGAGAAGAAGTTCCCGCGCCGAAACTGGAGAACACCCGTTATCGTGTCTATTGTCAGCGTATCGATGACAAGTGGACGATCACGAACCTTGAGTTTATGGAAAACTTCGCAGATGAGGAACCTGCAAAGGAAGAAGTTTCCGATACGCAGGATGCTGCATAAGCGCAATTACAATGTTTGACGGGATCGGCACGACAGTTTTTCGTCGTGCCGGTTTTTCTTCTTTTTTGGCAGGGGAGGTGTGAGCCTTGCAGACGATGATAAATTCATGGAAAAGTCCCGTGGTGCTGGCGCCCATGGCAGGGGTGACGGACCGGGTGTTCCGCCGCATTTGCCGTGCGCACAAAAGCGGCGCCGCCTATACGCCCATGGTCAGCGCCAAAAGCGTGCTGTACGATAACCGCACTGCGTTTGACCTGATGCAGACGGACCAGGGGGAAGAAAACCTTGCCTTGCAGCTGTTCGGTCATGAGGCGGAGGATATCGCTGCGGCAATCGAACATATCGATCTTACCCCTTACACATGGCTTGATATCAACATGGGATGCCCTGCGCCGAAAATCGTGCGGCAGGGGGAAGGCAGTGCACTGATGCTGGATTTGCCCAATGCAGAAAAAATCATCCGTGCGGCGGTGAAGGTTTCGCCCATCCCCGTGTCGGTGAAATTTCGCAAAGGCTGGGACGATGACCACATCAACGCCGTGGAATTTGCCCGTATGGCACAGGATGCAGGTGCCGCGATGATCTGTGTGCATCCCCGTACCCAGCGGCAGATGTACACGGGCAAAGCGGATTTGGGTATGCTGCAGGCGGTGATCGATGCGGTGGAAATCCCCGTCATTGCAAGCGGTGACGTCAAAGATGGGGCAAGTGCAAAGCGAGCCCTTGACATGGGTGCAGCTGCTGTGATGATCGGTCGTGCATCCTTCGGCGATCCCTGGCTGTTTGCAAGGATCGATTCGTATCTTAAGACGGGGGAGGAACTTCCTTCTCCCACCCAGCAGGAACGACTTTGCACATCGGTCGCCCATGCAAGAATGCTGGTGGAAGACCTGCCCGAGCGTGTTGCCATGCTGCAGATGCGAAAGCATGTGGCATGGTACATCCACGGCATCGCAGGTGCAGGTAAAATGCGTGCCGCCGTCAACGACACAACCAGATTGTGCGATCTTGAAGAATGCATCAGTTCCTTTGCCTGCGAAGCGATCGGCATTGACCGCGATGCGTTTTTCGACTGCGTGGATGACGTTTACACAAATATAATGCAAAATGCTGCCGCAAATGCCTGTTCTATATAAGATAGAAGGTTAATTTGCTTGACAACGCAAGGTGGCGTGGCTATAATCACTTGGAATGCAATGTGGGCTTTCAGCTTCACATTCAGATATACATTAGGAGGAATCATCGATGGCTGAAGAAGTTTTGATGACAAGAGAAGCACTGGAAAAACAGAAGGAAGAGCTTGAATATTTGAAAACGTTCAAACGTCAGGAGATTGCTGAGAGAATTGAACGTGCGCGCGCTTTCGGTGACCTTTCCGAAAACAGCGAATATGACGAGGCAAAAGAGGCACAGGGCCGCCTTGAATATGACATTGCACAGCTGGAAGAAAAGCTGCGCAAGGCACGTGTCATCCACGAGGATGATCATGTGGAAGGTCAGATCGGCATCGGCAGCCTCGTTGCAGTAGAAGAGATCGAAGACGGCGAAGTTGTGGACGATTTCACCCTCACCATCTGCGGTGACGGCGAAGAAGACCCCAACAACAACGTCATCTCCTACCAGTCTCCCATCGGCAGCGGCCTTATGGGTCACAGCGTGGGCGAGACTGTACAGATCGAAGTCCCCATGGGTGAGCTGGTTCTGCGTATCGTCAACGTTACCCGTGGCGAATAATTGAAAGGCAAGTATTATGGCTGAGAACAAAGACGTCCGCGTAGAAGCGGAAGAACTTGATCTGAATGAGGTGCGCCGCATCCGTCGTGAGAAGCTGACTTCCCTGATGGAATCCGGCAACAACCCCTATGCGATCACCAAGTACGATCGCACCCATCATGCACAGCAGATCGCAGATGATTTTGACAACCTTGAGGGCAAGATCGTCTCCATCGCAGGCCGCATGATGTCCCGCCGTGTCATGGGTAAGGCATCCTTTGCCCATATCCTTGACAAGACCGCACAGATTCAGGTCTATGTGCGCATCGACGCAATCGGCGAAGAAGCTTATGCAGCATTCAAGGCAATGGATATTGGCGATATCATCGGTGTACGCGGCGAAGTATTCCGCACTCGCCATGGTGAAATTTCCGTTCGTGCTGACGAAGTTATCCTGCTTTCCAAGTCCCTGCAGGTTCTGCCTGAAAAGTATCACGGCTTGAAGAACGCTGACCTTCGCTATCGTCAGCGCTATGTTGACCTGATCGTCAACCCCGAGGTCCGCAAGGTCTTCACCGCACGCAGCCGCATCATGCGCGGTATCCGCGATTTCATGGATGCACAGGGCTATCTGGAAGTTGAAACTCCCGTGCTGCACACCATCGCAACCGGTGCAGCTGCAAAGCCCTTCATCACCCATCACAACACGCTGGATATCCCCATGTACATGCGAATCGAGACCGAGCTTCATTTGAAGCGCCTTATCGTCGGCGGTCTTGAGCGTGTTTATGAGATCGGCCGTATCTTCCGCAACGAAGGTATGGACCAGCGCCACAACCCTGAGTTCACTTCCATCGAGCTGTACGAGGCATATGCTGACTACACCCGCATGATGGATATTGCAGAGCAGCTGTTTGTCACTTTGGCAATGGATGTCTGCGGCACCACCAAGCTGACTTATCAGGGTGTGGAGATCGACCTTACCCCTGCATGGCGCCGTCTTTCCATGGTGGATGCAGTTAAGGAATACGTCGGCGTTGATTTTGACACCGTATTTGGTGACGACGAAGCTGCCCGCGCCATGGCCAAGAGCGTTGGCGTTGAAGTTGAAGCAGACTTCACCTGGGGTCAGTCCCTGTACGAAGTATTTGATGAGAAGGTTGAAG
>JAGBGW010000105.1 GCA_017935825.1 Clostridia bacterium | reverse complement strand
GATTCAGATGTTTGGCCGCGGCGGTATCATCACCAAGTTCATCCGCTCCACCTTCGGCTTCCGCATGCCGGATATTTATGGCTTTGGCGGCATTGTCATCGTCATCACGCTGTACAATATCTTCGGCATCCGCTTTTCTCCTGCGCTGTCCTGCATCATCGTGGTCTCCCTGTGTGCAGGCGGCGAGACACAGCCGGTGCTGGCAGGTGTGGGACGCATCTGGGATACCTCCATCGGCTTTGCGGTGGGACTTTTGATCAACGCATTCGTCTTTCCTTACAATAACACCAAGAAGACCTGTGCTTTGTTCCGCGATTTTGATCGGGAAGTGATCGCCTTTTTGGAGGATATGTTCAACGGCAACATGATCCTCCCCGATACCGTCCGCCTTTCCATGAATCTGAACACGCTGGGCGCCCAGATGAAGCTTTTGTATGAGCAGCTGCCCGTGCTTCGCGGCAAAAAGCATCGTGAAGACTACGAGACTCTCACCGAATGCCAGCAGCTTGCCCGACAGATGGTGGGCTACATGCAGGTGGTTTGCCGCATGGAGCGCGTGGGGATTCTGAACGAGGAAAACCAAAAGACCCTCATCGCCCACGGCGCAAACATTTGTCAGGAAATCGGTCCCTGTTCGCTGGAGGAATCCGATATCGTGATGAATTACATGCTCTCGCATATCCTGAATATGCAAAAACAGCTGCGGAACAAGCTGACCATAGTGGAATAAAAAAAGCGTTCAACGATCGTTGAACGCTTTTTCTTTTTACAAAATCATGATCAATGTGCCTGCGGTCAAAAGAACACAGCCGACGAGGGACTTCCATGTGAACTGTTCGTGCAGAAAGATGAAAGACAATACAAGTGTCAGCACCACACTTAATTTATCAATGGGAACGACCTTTGACACTTCGCCCATCTGCAATGCCTTGTAGTAGCAAAGCCAGGAAAGACCTGTTGCCAGTCCCGACAGGATAAGAAAAATCCAACTTCTGCGGTTGATGTCGGCAATGGTTCCCTGTGTATTGGTCAAAAATACCATGCCCCACGACATCAGTACCACAACCATCGTGCGGATGGCGGTTGCTACATTGGAATTGACACCGTCGATCCCGACTTTCGCCAAAATGGAAGTCAGCGCTGCAAAAATGGACGATGCAACTGCATAAATGATCCACATAGAAAAACCTCTTATCGATTGCAATACTTCTGATATGCCACTTCCAGCATCAGACTAAATGCCTGTGCTTCGGGGGATGCGCCGGGTTTATCGAAGGTGGGGGCGCCGCACACGGGGGTGACGAAGCCGTACCCGTCGGTGTTGTTCAGTGCTGCACTGCGCATCTTTTCCGCATAGGGGAGGTAGGATTCATCCATCCAGCCCTCGGTCACACCGCGGTAGATGGCATATGCCGTCATTTGGGACATGTTGGTTTCGATGAAAGAAGAAGGGTCATCCAAAATATCGTGGAACAAACCATCTTCCCGAAGATAGACCAGCACACCATCCAAAAGCTCGATGCAGATTTTGCGCAGGCGGTCGCGGTCTTCTTTCATCTCTTCAGGCAAAAGGGCGGCCGTGCGAATCAGCCCTGCCAGTGTCCAGCCGCTTCCCGTACCCCAGAATGCCGCGTGGATAAATTCCTTTTTCTCGTCATCCCAAATGTGCCGCATCAGGTGGGCAGACTTGTCGTACATGGCATCCAGATAGCCGTCCATGTTGACGAGCGCCTCTTTGTAATACCCTGCCGCCGCAAGGAAGGGCGGCAGCATGTAGGTGGAATCCGCCCAGAATTCAGGCCTGCAATCCACATGGTACAGCACGCCGTCCGTATTGCGGGGTGCCTTTTGCAGTGCCCAGACAAGGAGCTTATTCAATCCATCTTTCAAAATCGCATCGTCCGTTTCCCGGACGGCTTCGATCAGTGCTTCGCCGCAGGCGCAGGGGTCGGTGACGGAATCCACCGTGCCCAGCTTTGCCGCGCGACCGTCCTCCATCTGGCGGTAAATCGCCTCACGAGCCATGGCAATGACGTAATCCATGTCGCCTGCCTCCAAAAACGCCTGCATGGCGGTGCCGTGCTCCCAGTTGTGGCGCTGCGTTGCGGCAAGTGCAATGGATGCACGCTTGATCAATGCATTCTGCATAAAAATCTCCTTTATGAGCAAAAAAAACGATACAAAACCTTAGCGGTATTGTATCGTTTTCTGCGTTTTTCGTCAATAAGCAATGTCATTTGCCGGATAGGATATACTTACAGATTTGCTGCTGTTTTCCCTGATATATACCGCTGCCCTCAAATTCTTTGATAAAGCCGCTGCGTTCCAGAACCTTGACAGAAGCAATGTTTTCCGTCAGGCAGATGCCTGCAATGCGTTGGATATCCAGCTTTTTCATGATCACGGGCAAAAAAGCTTTGACAGCTTCGGTGGCATAGCCTTGTTTGGTGTAGGATTTACCCACATGGTATCCCACTTCCCAGGAACCGCCCTGCAGCGGAATTGCCTGTACATAACCGATGTATGTGCCGTTTTTCAAAAGTATAGGATAGACGTAGGGGCCATCTCCGTTTTCATAGACGCTCATGAGATATTCTATAGTTTCGGCTGCTTCTTTTACGCTTGGGAACACTTCGTCGGGCACAAAGCGGCGATTATCTTCGTCCAGGGAATTGAGATGAACCGCCTCTGCCATATCCATGGAAAACTCGGTAATGATAAGTCTTTGGGTGTCGATACGCATGGTGCTACTCCCTGATTTTTTCTTCATGATAGCATACGATGCTGTACTATGTCATCTCAAAATGATATCAAAAAGGTAAAAGAAGGATGCCAAGCACGACCGACACAATGAAAACAATGCTGATAAAACAATCGGAGAGACGAACTTTGGG
>JAGBGW010000104.1 GCA_017935825.1 Clostridia bacterium | reverse complement strand
CCATTTGAATGTCCTCCCTTTGCTTTCTTTGTGCAGTTGGCAGACCGCACTTCTATTCTAGCAAAGGGAGTTTTTCTTTCATATCCATCGCCAGTAGGCTTTTTTGAACCACTGGTCTAACCAGTGGTTTTCGGAAAACAAAAAAGGGTGTATCGATCGATACACCTTTTTCATTTCAGAAGACTAACTGTACCAGCACCATGTAAAGCACGGTGCCGCCTGCGATGGAAAGCAGCATCTTGCGCTTCCATAGATGCAGTGCGATCACGCTTGCCGCAGCGATGAGTTCGGGCAGGCCGTGGGAGCCCTGGAAGATCGTCACGTTCTTAAAACAGTACACGATCAGCATGCCGAATACGGCGGCTGGCAGGACTTTCCCAAGATATTGAATGTACTTTGGCGTGGGCTTGCCTGCGGGGAAAACAAGGAAGGGTAAAAAGCGGGTCAATACGGTTGCAAGAACCGCGGCGCCGATGGTGATCAGTTGCTGTGTCAGCGTCATGGCTCAAGCCTCCTTTTCAAGCGGTCTTCTTGCCGCGGTCAACACAAGGATGATTGCGATCATCGCAGGGATGAGGAATGCCTGCGCGCCGAAGATAAGAAGGCTTGCAAGAGACAGACCAAGTCCGATGAGGGCAGGGATGCGGTTTTTCTTCTCCATGCACTGTTCTACAAGAATCACAATGAACATCGCCGTCATGCAAAAGTCGATGCCGGTGGTGTCAAAGTGGATGAAGCTTCCGAAAATGCCGCCCAGCGTGCAGCCGCAGATCCAGTAAAAGTGATCCATCAGCGTGACGAAGAAGTAAAACCAGGCTTTATCCACATCCTCGGGGACGGTGGTCGCACAGTTGATGGAGAACGACTCATCGCAAAGACCGAAGATCATATAGATCTTTTTTGCACCCATGTCGCGGTAGCGGTCCAGCATGGAAATGCCGTAGAACAGGTGCCGTGCGTTGATCATGAGGATCAGCGCAAAGGTCTGGATGGGGTGGAAGATGCCTGTGAGCAAATCAGCCAGCACAAATTCCGCAGAGCCTGCAAACACCGTCATGCTGGTCAGCGTGGGAAAGTATGCAGGATGTCCCAAGGCTTTTACATAGATACCATAGGTGATGCCCAAAAACAGGAACCCCGTCATGATCGGGATGGTATGGGGGAAGGCGCAGATGGCGGCCTTCTTTATTTTTTGTGCATTTGTCTGTTTCATAGATAACCTTTGAATGGAAATTGATACATCAATGATTCTACGCGCAATGGTGTATTTGCGCAAGTGTTGTCGAAATTGAAAATGATTTTCAATTTCTATTGACAAAAAGATAGACGTGTGTAAAAATGAAAATCGTTCTCATATTCAACAGGAGTTATCACCATGCACGAGCATCATACCTATAAAACAAAACAGCGGCAGATGGTACTGGATTTCCTTGCGGCAAATCGCGGTCGTCACGTCACCATTGCCGACATTGCAAAGCATATGGAGCAGATGGGCGAGACCATTGGTACGTCCACCATCTACCGCCAGCTCAATAAACTGGTGGAAGAAGGACAGGTTAAGCGGTACGTCTTTTCCGACAGTGCGGCGGCAAGCTTTGAGTACATCGGCGAAAAGGAAGAAACAGGCGGCTATCACATGAAGTGTAAATCCTGCGGCGGTCTTGTCCATCTGGAATGCGATTTGATCGAAAAGCTCAGAAGCCATGTGCAGGAAGATCATGATTTTGAGCTTGACTTGGTACAGACCGTGTTCTACGGCACCTGTTCTGACTGCAGGAGGGCATGATGAAGCGCGTTTTGTACCTTTTGTGCGCAATGCTTTTGGTGTTTTGTTCCTGCACTGCGGCGGAAGAACCTGCATCCGACCGTCTGCAGATCGTCGCCACATCCTTTGCGCCCTATGATTTTGCCCGCGCCGTGGCAGGGGATATGGCGGATATTTCCATGCTCCTTCCTCCCGGCAGCGAAAGCCATAGCTTCGAACCCACTGCGCAGGACATCCTCCGCATTTCAAACTGCGACGTCTTCATCTATGTGGGTGGTGAATCCGATGCATGGATCGAGGGAATTTTGGATTCCATTCCTCATGACGAAATCACCATGATTCGCCTGATGCCCATGATCGAGTGCCTGCACGAAGACCATGACCACGGCATCGAGGCGGAAGAACACGTCCATACCCACGAAGATCACGAGGAGTACGACGAGCACATCTGGACTTCGCCCGTCAACGCCATCACCATCGCGCAGGGCATCTGCGACGTGCTGTGCGAGGTGGACGGGGAACATGCAGATACCTACCAAGCCAATGCAAAAACTTATATCGCAGAACTGGAAGAGATCGATCAGGCCTTCCGCGACGTAGTGGAAAATGCACAGCGGCACGAGATCATCTTCGGCGATCGGTTTCCCTTCCTGTACTTTGTTCGTGAATACGGTCTTTCCTATCACGCGGCATTCCCCGGCTGTGCCAGCCAGACCGAACCCAGTGCGGCCACCCTTGCATACCTGATCGACTGTGTAAAACAAGAGGGTGTGCCCGTTGTGCTGAAGGCGGAATTAAGTTCCGACAAGATCGCCAATGCCATTGCCGAGGCAACGGGGACGAACGTGATGACTTTTTACGCCTGCCACAATATCAGTGCAGAAGATATGCAAGAGGGCAGGACCTATGCATCCTTTATGTGGGAAAATGTTGAAACGCTCAAGGAGGCGCTCAATTGAAAGCAACGCTTATACAATGCTCGGACCTTGGGTTTTCCTATGAAAACCGCATGGTCTGCGAGCAGATCAATTTGAATATGAACGAAGGGGACTACCTTTGTGTCGTCGGGCAGAACGGCTCGGGCAAAAGTACCTTCATCAAAGGTCTGGTGGGCTTGAAAGCACCTGCCAAGGGTAAAATCGACTTTTGCGGTATGACCCGTTCCGACATCGGCTATCTGCCACAGCAGACGGTTGCCCAGAAGGACTTCCCTGCATCGGTGCAGGAAGTGGTGCTGTCGGGCACCCGTGCGCTGTTCTACGGCGCAAAGGAAAAGCGCCTTGCAAAAGAAAAAATGGAGCAGATGGAAATTGCCGACCTGGCAGATCGGTCTTTCCGTGATCTTTCGGGCGGTCAGCAGCAGCGTGTGCTTCTTGCACGTGCGCTTTGCGCGGCAAAAAAACTGCTGGTGCTGGACGAGCCTGCAACGGGTCTTGATCCCATCGTCACCGAGCAGATGTATGAACTGATCGCACAGCAGAATCAACAATACGGCATGAGTGTGGTGATGGTCTCCCACGATGTTTCCTCCGCGCTTTGGTATGCCGACCATATCCTGCATCTGGAAAACTCCATGCGCTTTTTCGGTACCACAGAACAGTACCTTGAAACGTCCTACGCAGCACAGCTTCTGGGAGGTGGGGTAAGATGAATTTAATCTTGGAATCCGTCCTGTATTATCCCTTCATGCGCCGTGCACTGGTGGCAGGCGTACTGCTTTCCCTTTGTTGCGCGCTGCTTGGTGTCAACCTTGTTTTGAAACGCTATTCCATGATCGGCGACGGCCTTTCCCATGTGGGGTTCGGCGCACTGGCACTTGCCATGGCACTGGGTCTTGCGCCTCTTGCAGTTGCAATTCCCGTGGTCATCGTGGCGGCATTTTTGCTGCTTCGCTTAAATTCCACGGCGAAGATCAAAGGTGATTCCGCCATCGCACTGATTTCCACCAGCGCACTTGCCATGGGCGTTATGGCGGTATCCATGTCCTCGGGTATGAACATGGATATTTTGAACTACATGTTCGGCAGCATCCTTGCCATGACAAAGGCTGACGTGGTGCTGAGCATCTGCCTTTGCGTGTGCGTGCTTGTGTTGTTTGTCGTGTTCTATAACCGCATGTTCTCCGTCACCTTCGACGAGGCCTTTGCGCAGGCAAGCGGTGTGAGGGTCAACGTCTACAATATGCTCCTTGCGGTTTTGACTGCAGTGACCATCGTCCTTGGCATGCGGATGATGGGTGCCATGCTGATTTCAAGCCTTATCATTTTCCCTGCGCTTACCGCCATGCGGCTTTGCAAAAACTACCGTGCGGTGGTGGTGACGTCCGCCGTTATCTCCGTGGTCTGCTTCCTTATCGGACTTTTCATTTCCTACATTGCCGCAACCCCCACAGGTGCAAGCATCGTGCTGGTCAATCTTGCGGCATTCATCGCGGCAAGCATTGCCGCCCGCCTGTTAAAACGTGGTTAAGCCCGATAAATACAATCCGAATCCGCACCACGCGGCATCTTTTTGCGCCAGGCATCATTTCACTCGTCGCTGGACGTCCGGTCCACCTTCCTCGTTCAATTTCCCCTAACACAAAAATCTGCTCCCGTGGTGTCAAAGATTTTTGAAAGCATCAGCCAAGATGGAATAAAGTGTTTGCATGTCCTTCAAAAACAGATTTAAAGTAATGTTAACGGTGTGGCTTCCAAAAACGGCTTCGGTTTATATTTACCGGACTAAGACTTTTTTTACATAACGTTCTGTGATAGAATAAAGAAAATCCAATGTAGGAGAATGCAGATTTATGATGGAATTTATCAAAGCAGCGCTTCCCTGGGTGATGGTTGGTATTGCCATCGCGATCTTCATCGTTCGAATGGTGCAAAAGTCCAAACTTCAGCAGCAAAAAGGTCCCGGCAAAAAAGGGGACTGCATGACCCTTGGCATGTGCTTTGGCATGTGTGTGGGTGTGGCGCTTGGTACAAGCGGCATGATGAGCATAACGCTGGCACTTCCGCTTTGCACCCTCATCGGCGAAGTGGTGGGCATTCTGATCAAATATTAAAAATTGAAAGGCATGGTCGATTGACCGTGCCTTTTTGCTTTGTTAAAATAGAACCAACATATTTGCACGTACGGCATATGCCGAAAAAACTGAACACAAAAAAGGAGCATTTCCATGATCAGAAATCCGATTTTCAAGGGCTTCAATCCCGATCCTTGTATCTGCAGAAAAGGCGATGACTATTACGTTGCCGTGTCTTCCTTTGAATGGCTGCCTGGCATTCCGATTTATCACTCTAAAGATCTGAAAAACTGGGAGCTTTATACCCATGTTCTGCAGACGAGCGTGCCCGATTTGACCCGACTTCCTTCCGCAAAGGGCATCTGGGCACCTTGCCTGACCTACTGCGAGGAAGAAGACCTTTTCTATGTCATCTACGGTGTCATGAATTCCATGAACGCACGCTACTTTGATGTGGATAATTTCCTCATCACGGCCAAGGACATCAAAGGCCCCTGGAGCGAGCCTGTGTACCTGCACTCCTCGGGCTTTGATGCATCGATTTTGCACGATGACGACGGCAGAAAGTGGATTGTTTCCCTTGAATGGGAGACTCGCGAAGGCTACGAAAAGCCCGGCGTCATCGGTCTTGTGGAATACGACCCCAAGCAAAAGAAGATCATCGGCTATCCCAAGCGCATCTGGCGCGGCGGCACCGACCGCGGCTGCATCGAGGCACCCCATCTTTACAAGCGCAACGGCTACTATTACATCATGTGCGCAGAAGGCGGCACAGGTTATTATCACAGCGTTACCATGGGCAGGGCAAAGAATGTATGGGGCCCCTATGAGCGCGATCCCATGAACCCCATCTGCACCTCCGTACTTCCCAATGTGAACGAGCGTCATGATTGGGATCACTTAAAGCCCCGTTATTTTAACCCCGATACGCTTCTGCAAAAGGCAGGTCATGGCAGCTGGATCGATACGCCTTTGGGCGAGACCTACCTTGTGCTGCACGTGTCCCGTCCCTTCGTGCCTGAACTTCGCTGCACCTTGGGTCGTGAGACCGCCATCCAGAAAATGGTCTGGACGGACGACGGCTGGCTTCGCATGGCGGACGGCACCAATCTTGCCAAGGAATATGTGGAAGAAAGCAAGCTTCCTGACTATCCCATGCCCGAAATTCCTGCATTGGATGATTTCGATTCGGGAGAAATTGGTGTGCAGTATTATGCACCGAGGCTGCAGCCCTACACCTTTGCAGACCCAAAGGCGCGTCCCGGCT
>JAGBGW010000008.1 GCA_017935825.1 Clostridia bacterium | reverse complement strand
GTTTACCGCTCCCACTTCGATCTGAAGGAAAACGCACGCACCCACATCGTGCTGTACGAAGCCATCGCCGCCCACGACAGCCTCCGCGCACGGGAACTAGGCGCAGTACATATGGGAAGTTTCGCACAAGCGATGCAGGATTAAAGAAGAGGTATCTTATGAAAAAAGTTTTGTTTGTCTGCCTTGGCAATATCTGCCGCTCCCCCATGGCGGAGTTTATCTTCAAGGACATGGTGAAGCGAGCAGGGTTGGAAAAGGATTTCTATATTGAATCTGCTGCCACCAGCGATGAGGAATGGGGCAACGACGTCTACCCCATGGCAAAACAGAAGCTGTATGAGGAAGGTATTCCCTTTGCCAAGCGACGTGCACGGCAGATGACGCGTGCGGATTACGATAAGTTCGACCTGATCTGCGCCATGGATTTGAGCAACCTGCGCAACATCGACCGCATCACAGGTGGCGATCCCGATGGCAAGGTAAGCCTCCTGCTTGACTGGGCAGGCGAACATCGATCCATCAGTGATCCTTGGTACACGCGGGATTTCGACGCCGCCTACAACGACATCGTCCGCGGCTGCGAGGCGCTGCTGGAAAAAATCAGATAAAGAAAAAGGACTTATGCATTGTACATAAGTCCTTCTTTTTTTTATTCGTATTGATCGGGATACAGGTATTCTTCCAGACATATACCCTGCCCCATGATCTCCTGCGCGGCTTCCACACCCACATAGCGATAGTGCCATGGTTCATACCCTACGCCTGTGATATCGCTCTTATCAGTGGGATAACGCAGGATAAAGCCGTATTCGGCGCAATGTTCCATCAGCCAGATCTGTACGGGCGTTTGTTCCTGTGCTTCATCCAGCAGCTGGTAGGAACTGTCCACGATATCCACTGCCAACGCCATCTGGTGCTCGCTGGTGCCGGGACGCTGTACCCAGTAGGTGGCGCTTTCCTCCGCCTGTGCGCGGTCTTGCCCCTGATCCATATAATACTGCACCTTGGCTTCAAACAGCTCCTGCTGTTTTTCTTCTGTACGGAAAGAGGAACAGATCAAAGGCTCCAGCCCTGCCGCCCTTGCCCCGTCCATCATGTCCTGCAAGGCAGGATAGGCTCTTTCATCGATGGAGTGGCCGCTTGCAAGTATGGTCTGCTCGGGCACAACGTAGCCATCCTGCAGCGGATGCTGTGCATTGATCAGCATCAGATTCCAGGGATAGACGATCTCCTCTCGCATCACAGGCACCTCTTCCGGCACAGATTGCGCTTCAAGCAAAGCATCTTCTGTCTGCTGCAATGCGATTTTCGTCTCATCCAGCTGTGCCAAATACTGCTTTGCCACACGCACGCCGCTGATCCTTCCGCCAAGGAATCCGAACAGGAAGAAGACCATTGCAATACTGCCTAGTATACAAAGCACTGTCATTTTCTTTTTACGCAGCTGCTGCACATGCGGATGGCGCTTCGGCCTGGACGGCGCCTGCCAGCCCACAAAACGATAACGGCGTTTTCGCGGCATATGTTCTTCTCCCTTCTTTTATTTCATTCTTTCCAAAAGGAAACAGCAAATTGATGATACCACATCTTTACAAAAGATTCACTGTCTATTGTTGTCTTTTCTTTTACGTTTATGCGTTGTTTTTATAAAAAAAAAGCAGCCGTGACCAAATCTCAGGTCACAGCTGCTTTTCGCAAATTTAATCCAGGTCATCTGCGGCACTTTGTGCCCGGACACTGGTATTGAGCCAGTCGCTGTCAGGACGGCAAAGAAGACGTCCGTCGATGTATGCCTGCTGCAGCGTCAAAATGGTCTGACCCTGATAGCTGCCCGAACGGGTCAGTTCCACCACCAGTGCCACGTCCGCCTTGCCATCCTCGCAAAGTGCCAGCGGCAGCATCAGACTCATGACGTTGCGTGTGGGGAAGAAACAGGGAATCGCCGTCTTGAAGTTCCAGCGGACCTGCTTTTGTGCAAGTTCAATGGCATCGGACAGACGATTGCGCAGACGATTGAACAGACGAGGCTGTTCTTCAATGATATCTGCAAGATCGTTGTATGCTGCCTCGCGGGTCTTCTCATCCCCCGTCTGAATGTCGTGGAGGCAATCCATGGCATCGGAAACACCGTGGCATTCTTCCAGAAGGAAATCGACGGGCAGACGGCGCACATTGTCGATCAAAATATGCTCGTAGTCGGTATGCAATTCCTTTTCAAGGTCATAGAGAAGATCTTCCTTGCGCTCGAAATAGGAAGCGGGCTGGGGCAAGGGATTGAAAGTATCCACAAGGCGCTTGCCCATGCCGCGGCGACCCTTGGTGCAGAATTCAAGGAAGCGCCACTTGCTGCTGTTGCCCTCGGGATTGG
>JAGBGW010000103.1 GCA_017935825.1 Clostridia bacterium | reverse complement strand
TGATCTATCGTCATCCCCATGTGTTCCCTGCCAATCGGGGTACGAAAAACTGGGAGGAATTGAAGGCGCAGGAGAAGGGCTTTACCATGGCGTCGGATTCCATGGAGGACGTGCCCCGTGCCATGCCGTCCCTGCTTCGCATGCAGAAACTGCAGAAAAAAAGCGGCATCTTCAACGATGTGGATGCCTGCATCGAGCGACTGGATGATGCCATTTACCGTCTGCAGGATGGTCAGGATGCACTGACGCGCGTGCTGTTTTGCCTGTGTGATCTGGCACGCAAGAAGGACATCAATCTGGAGATGGAACTGGATGAGATCTGCAACCGTATGTGCCGCATCCATCGCCAAATGGAAGAGAAAAACGGCAGCGTAGATGCAAATGCGCTTGTGCGAGAAATCTTCGCATAAATTTCTCAATTCTTTCGCAAAATCCTTTACATACAAGGGTTTTTTGGTGTAGAATAGCCAGTGCATGCGAATTGTTTGTATGAACAGTTTATGGAAATGAAAAGGAGTTTAATTGCAATGAACAAAAATGAGCTTGTAGCAGCAATTGCAAAGAATGCTGAAGTCAGCAAGAAGGATGCAGAAAAGTGCCTTGCAGCATTTGTAGAGTCCGTTACCGAAGCACTCAAGGCAGGCGAGCGTGTACAGATCGTCGGTTTTGGCAGCTTTGAGGTTCGTGAGCGCGCAGCACACAAGGGCCGCAATCCCTCCACCGGTGAGGAGATCACCATCGAAGCTTCCAAGTCCCCCGTCTTCAAGGCTGGTAAGAACTTCAAGGATGCTCTGGCTGACTAATTTAGAATAACATGTATAAAAAGCGATGCAGTGGGTTTTGCCGCCGCATCGCTTTTTGCTTGTCGGAAAGCTGGAAATACACTATACTAAAGCCATGAGATCAACATGGAGGAAAAAAGTTCTATGCGTCTTGATAAATTTTTGAAAGTATCCCGTATCATCAAACGCCGCACCGTTGCCGCACAGGCATGCGACGGTGATAAGGTACTGCTCAACGGCAAGGAAGCAAAGCCTGCCGCAAAGGTGAAGGTGGGGGACATCATCGAAGTCACCTTCGGCAGCCGCACCACCAAATACGAGATTTTGGAAGTGCGTGAAAGCGCCACCATTGAACAGGCTGCGGGCATGACCCGTCCCTTGGGCTAAGAACATGGATATAAGAATCGGAAACGGGTTTGACGTCCACGCATTTGCAGAACATCGCGCATTGATTCTTGGCGGCGTCAACATCCCCTATGAACTGGGTCTGCTTGGACATTCCGATGCGGACGTGCTGACCCATGCCATCATGGATGCGATCCTTGGTGCGTTGGCACTGGGGGATATCGGCAAGCATTTCCCAGACACCGACCCTGCCTATAAGGGTGCCGACAGTGTGGAACTTTTGAAGCACTGCGTACAACTCATCCATTCCCACGGCTATCGTGTGGGCAATGTGGATGCCATCATCATCGCCCAAAAGCCGAAGATGGCACCACATATTGAAACGATGCGCGCAATTTTGGCGGCAGCCATGCAGGTGGATGTTTCCCGTGTCAGTGTCAAAGCCACCACCACCGAGCGCCTTGGCTTCACAGGCCGCGGCGAGGGCATTGCATCGCAGGCGGCTGTGCTGCTTTTGGAGGATTAATCCATGGCAAAGAGCAAAACCATGTACCTTTGCGATGACTGCGGCTACGAAAGCACCAACTGGTACGGCAAATGCCCCTCCTGTGGTGCGTGGAATACCATGCGTGAAATGCGCATCGCACCTGCTGCAAAGAGTACGTCTTCTTCCAAACGCGAAAGCACTGTAAAGATCACATCCGTTTTGGTGGGGGAATTGACCCAGGATGAAGAGACGCGCTATTCCAGCGGCATTCGTGAGCTGGATCGGGTGCTGGGCGGCGGTATTGTCAGGGGAAGTATGATCTTGATCGGCGGCGACCCGGGCATTGGCAAGTCCACCTTGCTTTTGCAGATCTCTGGCAATATCGCGGATGAGAATCGCCGTGTGCTGTACG
Source organism: Clostridia bacterium (assembly GCA_017935825.1). Classification (GTDB taxonomy): domain Bacteria; phylum Bacillota; class Clostridia; order Christensenellales; family Maliibacteriaceae; genus RGIG9107. The sequence goes on along the minus strand of JAGBGW010000103.1, from coordinate 2,757 downwards.
TATCGGGCGAGGAGTCCTTGCGGCAGATCGGCATGCGTGCCCATCGCACAGGCGTTGCAAAGTCCGCTGTGCGGCTGATTGCCCACACCAATACCGATGAAATACTGACCCAGATCGCACAGGAATCCCCGGATGTGGTCATCATCGACTCTATCCAGACTATGGCGTGTGACGATGTTTCGGGTGCACCCGGCAGCATTTCCCAGGTCCGCGAATCTGCGGCGCGGTTCCTTCGCTATGCAAAGGATCATTCCGTTGCCATGTTCCTGGTGGGGCATGTCACCAAAGAGGGCGCCCTTGCAGGTCCCCGTGTGCTGGAGCACATGGTGGACACGGTGCTGTATTTTGAAGGCGATCCTCGCCATGACCACCGCATCCTTCGTGCGGTGAAGAACCGCTTCGGTTCCACCAACGAGATCGGCATTTTCCAAATGTGTGACCGCGGCATGATTCCCGTGGAAGACCCTTCGGGCATTCTGCTGTTTAAGAGAGAAGAACCTGTTTCGGGCTGTGCCGTTGTATGCACGCTGGAAGGCACCCGTCCCATGAACGTGGAGGTGCAGGCGCTGACCGCCACCACCGCTTATGGTACGGCGCGGCGCATGGCGGCAGGTTTTGACCACAGCCGCATGGCACTGCTTCTTGCGGTACTGGAAAAGAAGGCAGGCTTGCCTCTTGCCAATCAGGATGCCTATATCAACGTGGCAGGCGGTCTGCGGCTGGATGATCCCGGTGCGGACTTGGCGGTCTGCGCGGCAGTTGCCTCGGGTTTCTTTGGCAGAGCAATCCCCGAAGACATGGCATTCGTGGGCGAAGTCGGCCTGACAGGTGAGGTGCGAAGCGTTCAGCAAATGGAACGCAGACTTTCCGAATGCGCCGCTCTCGGCTTCAAGCATGTTGTCATGGCACGCGCCACAGGCAGCATCCGCATCCCTGACGGACTTTCCGTCATCCATGTGGGGGATGTGCAGGAAATGATCCGAAGGCTCTTTGGCAAGGCTTCAAAAAGCGAAAATGCGTAATAGAAAAAGAGACCGTTTTGATTGAAACGGTCTCTTTTCAATTTGCGTTATTCAGCCAGCTTTGCAAAGATCAGTCTGCCTGCGGAAGTCTGCAGCATGCTGGTGACTTCCACGTGGACCTGATGGGTGATGTAGTCCGCGGCTTCATCCACCACAACCATTGTGCCATCTGCCAGATAACCCACTGCCTGACCCAGCTCCTTACCTTCTTTGATCAGCTGTACATCCAGTGCTTCGCCTGGGATGAGGGCGGGTTTCAGGGCATTTGCAAGGTCGTTGACGTTCAATACCGTGATGCCCTGCACGCGTGCCACCTGATTCAAATTGTAATCGTTGGTGATGATGGTGCTGCCGCGCTTTTTGGCAAGGAGCACCAGCTTGTCATCCACCGCATCGGTTTCCGCAAAATCCTCGTTGCTGATTTCCACATTGTGGTTTTCGCGGAATTTACCGATCAGCTCCAGACCACGTCTGCCGCGGCCGCGCTTGATGGCATCGGGGCAGTCGGCGATAAACTGCAGTTCTTTCAACACAAAATTGGGAATGATGATCTTTCCCTCCAGAAAGCCCACATCACACACGTCAAAAATACGACCGTCGATGATCACACTGGTATCAAGCAGCTTTTCACCGATGGCAGAAGGTGCTTCTTTTTCAGTAGGCTGATGCGCTTTTCCGGTGAAAAAACGGATGATGTCATCCTGCCGCGCCAGAGTCAGGCGGATGCCGCAGTAGACGCAGACGATGTAAAGCAGCACCGTAAGAGAACCGCGCAGCGTTGCACTGGGAAGAAAGTCCAGCAGCTGCGTCAAAAGAAATGCGATCAGAAGCGATGCCACAAGTGCCGCTGCACCCAAGGTCAGCGTTTTTGTGGACGTCTTTTTGGAAAGGGAAATGGAGCGGTCGCTGATTTTTTGCAAACGCTGCATCAACTGTTCGTGACGGCTGTAGGAAAGCACCGCAGATATGATTGCAAAGAGGATTATGATGACGGGTGCAGCCCAGGTAACTTCAGCCAGTGCCGGAATCAGCTGATCCAGATAGTCGCCAATCAGTGAGCCGATACCGGCGCCGATGGCGGTACCAAGAAGCGTTATAATCCAGCAGATTGGTTTTTTCTTCAATGGTAAAACCTCACTTTCAAAGTATTTCGAATGATATGGGAAATCAGATAGTATGATGATAATACATGGAAAGCTGTTGTGTCAATGCGAACACACCATAAGAATTCATTACAATTTGCTTATGCAGTAAGTCTTGACAATTGCCCCTTTTTCCAATCATAATAATGGAAAGGACTGTTCGGAGGTTTGTATATGAGCGACATTAAATATTCGGATTTTCAGGCGGCTGTGGATTCCACGCTTGCCCGCCATCGTGGTGTTTTTGACGTTTTAAGCAAGATTCAGGAGTCTTCTGCAAGGCTCAATCGTGCTGTCATCAAAGCCGCCACTACCTGCGGCTGCATTCGTCTTCGTGCCGAGAAACAGGAACTGGATGACAGCATTACCCTGGATCAGCTGCGCGACGTCATCGACAACTGTGTGGAAGGTCAGCTTTGCGAAAACTGCAGAAGTGTCATCGAAAAGGAGATGGGTGCACTGCTTTACTACACCGCAGGTCTTTGCAATACGCTGGATCTGAGCCTGTACGATGCCATCCTGCAGGAAGAAAAGCGCCTGACCACCCTTGGAAGATTTTCCCTTCGTTAAAGATTCTATACGGGGATTGTCAT
>JAGBGW010000102.1 GCA_017935825.1 Clostridia bacterium | reverse complement strand
TACATGCTGGAGATGTTCTACGGTGCCCGAAAGCAGGTATTCTTCACCTTCGGACCTTACGTTCTGATCCTCTTCTACGGCGCCAATGCTGCTACCATCAGCATGTTGTTTGCGGTTTCTGCAATTGCATGTTTCTTCCTTGCACCGTTGGTGGGTAAGATCATCGACCGCGTGGGTTATAAGACCGTCATGGTGGCAGACACATTGATTTTGATCCTTGTCTGTCTGGCATACGGTTTTGCACACCGCATTTTCCCCATGCATATTGCATTTATCATCTGCTGCATCAACTACGTTTTTGATGCCGTGATCTCCCTTGCATCCATGGCTTCCAACATCTATGTGCAGGAGCTTTCCGATAACTCCGACGAGGTCAAGGCCACCATTTCCACCGGTGTTTCCATTAACCACGTCATCACCGTGTTTATTGCACTGTTTGGCGGCTGGATCTGGAAGACCCTCGGCATTGAGACACTGTTTATCATTTCTGCTGTATTGGGTATCTTCAACAGCATTTATGCTGCCACCATCAAGATGCCGAAAAAAGCAAAGTAAAATTGAAAAAACGAAAGACGGAAGAAACATTCTTCCGTCTTTTTTTGCTGTTTTCCGTCTTTTTTGCTGTTTGGGAAAGGTGTCTGTTAACCCACAAGGGTCAGCTCTTTTTCCAGCCTGTTGAGCAGCTCACAGCCGTCTTCCGTTACCAGTACCAAGTCTTCGATGCGCACACCCACATCGCCCACGATGTAGATGCCCGGTTCAATGGAGAAGATCATGCCGGGCTTGGCGATAAGGCAGGAGGTGGCACTGACGTCGCCCTGCTCGTGCACATTCTGCCCGATAAAGTGCCCAAGGCGATGGGTGAAGTTCTCCCCATAACCTGCCGCAGCAATGTGCTCCCTTGCGGCGCGGTCCAGTTCGCACAGCGGTACACCTGGACAGATCATGGATTCCGCCAGCAGGTTTGCCTCCAGCACCGTGTTGTAGATCTTTTGGTGCTCCTCGGACACTTCCTTGCAGAAGTAGGTACGGGTCATGTCGGAATTGTAGTACTGCAGTTTGGAACCTGTGTCGATGACGATGCAGTCGCCTGCTTTCAGGGTCGTGCCGTCTGCGTGGTGATGGGGATCGGCAGCATTTTTACCGAAGGCGACCAAGGGAAGCCCTGCGGATGTGCCGTGCAGTTGGTATTGCCCCACAAGGAATTCCGCCAGCTCAATTTCCGTCATGCCTTCGTAGATGAATTCTCTTGCCGCATCCATTGCCATGTCGTTGATTTGGGAAACTTCACGCATTAAGGCCTGTTCTGCTTCATCTTTGCAGGCTCTTGCATCATCCACACAGTCGGAGGCAAGGATATATCGGCATTCGGGGTTATGTCCCATCAACGGCAGCAGGAACCGCGCAGGCAGCAGCTTATCCACACCCATGTCGCATGTGCCGTCCACGTTTTCTGCCAGGATTTTTACATAGTCATCCGTATCGGTAAACCAGATTTTTTCAATATCAGAATCGGGCATGGGGAACAGCTTATTTAAGAAGAACTTATGGTTGCCGTCTGCGTTCAGATACAGCGCAAAGAGCCGCTCCATGGGCTGGTTGTAGTAGCCCGTCAGATAGTAAATGCTTTCAAAGTCGCAGATGAGCATCTGGCGAATGCCCATCTTTTCCATATTGGATAACACGTTTTTGATTCTTGCCTGATACATTGTATTACCTCAGCCATATACGCGGTCGATTTCTTCACGCATGATTTCCACCCAGCGTGTGGCATGTCTTGCATCGCCGCCAAGGGTGTTGTTGTCCTTCATGATAAACTCGCATACGCCGCCGTAAGTCTCTTCCACTGCGCGGCGGCAGTCGGCGCGCACCACGTCCTCATCCATGTAAGGCGTTGCAAGAGGCGTGGGGTTGGGTTTGACGGAAGCGATGTAGTTCTTGCCCAGTACCTCGGGCACAGCCTTCCAGTCCGCCCAGGGGGAGACGGAAACGCGGCGCAGACGAGGAAATTGTTTGATGTACTTCCACCTTGGGTCGTAGGGCTCACAGCAGCCGTAGCAGTTCAAGCCAAAACGGCTCATGATCTTTTGATGATAGGGGAAGATGAACTCGCCGTACATGTCGGGGTTGATGGACACCGTCTCCTGACTTTCGCAAAAACCCCACATGTTTCGTGTGGTTACGTGACCGTCAAAGCCTGCAAGGGGAAGTTCCTCCGTATAGCCGAAGCCGCCTGAACCCACATAGGTGCCGCCCGTGTTGATGGACAAAAGATCGTGCTGCTCCAAAAAGTCCAGCATTTTCAGCTTGCCGTTGCAAAGCAGGTTCATCATGCGGTGCACCCATTCGGGTTCCAGGATAAAATCGCACATGAAGTCTTCCAAACCGCGCAGGTCGATATAATCCCAGCACATGCCAAGGGTCCACCACCATGCGGTCTTGCGGCGAACGATGAGGATATCACCGAAAATCTCCTGTGCCAGCGCCATGATTCGCCCCGATTCCTCCCAATCGATGATGAACTCGGGATGATGCACCTTTTCAAAATCCTCTTCGTAGTCTTCGATTGCCTGTTTTACGATGTAGCTGCCGCCGTTTTGTCCGCCCAGCTTGACCACATTCAAGCCCCAGCCGGTGTCAGAATAGCTGTAGGGCACGTCAAAATAAGGCTCGATGACCTTGTCGTCGCGCATATGCTCTGCCCAGAAGATCTGCTTTCGAAGGTGCATCTCCCACACGCGGGCAAGGTTGTCGCGGCAGCGCAGCATATCGGGCGTGATGATCTCGTTCCAGCCGTTTTCGGGGTCGATGAATACCACGGGCTGGGTGGTTTTCAGGTCATTGTGTGCCGTCCAAAGTTTTGCTTTTTGTGCCATTTCGGGACGTGCGGCGATTTCCGCCACCTGTTTTGCCAATGTGCGCAGGGTCTCGATCTCATCTTTTTCAAAGTGGAAGTTGGAACCTGTGGATTTTACATCGGGCATGCCTGCCGCCGTTTGTTGGGCAGCTACGTCTTTTTTCTCATCTAAAATTGCCATGATCGTTCTCCTGTAAGGGGAAAATTACGTACACAAATCTGTTGACAACAGTATAACAAATCACGGTAGAAAAGCAAAGAAAAAAAGGAGAGGAAAACCTCTCCTTTTATAGATTCGATCAGCCAAGCTGATGACGGGTCATGAAGTTTTCGATAGCGCCAACCCATGCATGGTCGGGGTCGTTGGAGCGATAGAAGCCCTTGTGCTCGCCTGCCATTGCCCACAGGAAGTAGGTGTTGTAGCCGGGTGCGCCAACGGTGGTGTGGTAGCCGCAGGGGAACTCGACCAGGTCGTTGTTCTTCACGCGATAAGCTTCATCGAACTCGCCATCCTTGTAGGTGCACTGGATTGCGAAGCCCTGTTCAGGCTGGAACAGGAAGTAGTAGACCTCGTCCAGAATGCCTTCGTCGGGCATGTTGTCGGTGTCATGCTTGTGGGGCGGGAAGCCTGCCCAGTTGCCGGGGTCGCACCATGCTTCGCCGATGCAAAGGCGCTTTGCGTTGTTGCCTGCGCCGACGACGAAGTGGGTCTCACGACGCCAGGTGGGCTTACCAAGGACAACTGCGCTGACCTTATCCTGAGTGATGAGCTCGGAGGCGACCTCTTCGTCGCAGGGGGTCTGGCAAACTGCGATCTTTACCTTCCAGGGGGTATAGATGCGGATGGTGGAGTTGGGACCATAGTAAACAGCCTCAGCCTTGCCGTTGAATACGGTGTTGCGCTTGCCAACGCCAAGGTAGGTGCCCTTGTCGCTTTCAAAGTCTGCCTTGCCGCCCAGGATGATGAATGCAGTCTCACGATCCTTGGTCTCATAGACCAGTTCGCCTTCCTTGCCCAGCTCGATGATGCCGAACTCAAGGTGCTTCATGGTGCTTTCGCCGATGGTGCAAAGAGGGGTAAAACCTTCCTTGGGTACATAAGTTTTCTTGAAATTCATAGGAAACTCCTTTCAAAATATTTAACTTTTATGTTTATCCGCTTTTTGCGGATCAAAACCGAAAATCTCTGTATTCAGTATACAGCGCATGCGCTCAATTTGCAAGAGAAAGCGATGCGGCAAGATGGGATAAAACATCTTTCGCATCTGCATGAATGAACACGTCGCAGATGTCGGCGATGGGGGCCTTTTTGTCAGTGTTGACAGCCACGATGCGCTTTGCATTTTTCATGCCTGCCACGTGCTGCACCGCACCCGAGACACCGAAACCGACGTACAGGTCTGCCCGAAGCCCTGCGCCTGTCTGTCCGATCTGACAACGGTAGGGGGCGAGGGTCTCGTTGACCGCCACACGGGTGGCGCCAAGGTGTGCGCCTGTTGCATCGCAGATTTTTGCAAGCAGAGTAAAGTCCT
>JAGBGW010000101.1 GCA_017935825.1 Clostridia bacterium | reverse complement strand
GAGTTAGATAACCCGTTCACGGGTCGCAAGTAACGGATCTCGCAGTTGGCAGATCCATTTACGCGTTTGACGCGTCCCGCGAAGAACATAGGGCTATGCCCGCATATGAAAAACCCCCAGTTTTACTGGGGGATGATTATTGTTATGCGTTTTTCTTTTTGTCCGCACGGCAGACAAAGACAAGTGCAATGCACAGCACCGCCGCGGCGATAAATGCCCAAAGGAAAATTCCCTGATTGGGCAAAAAGCTGGTGGTGCCGTCGGAGTTGACGATCAATTCCGCATCGCGAAGCACCCATGCGCCAAGCGCAGGACCGATGACGCCCGGGATCAGCACTTGCGCGATGATGCGCACGCCCTGAAACTGCCCTGCGTGGTGTTCGGGGATATGGGCGCGGACCTTTGCGCCGAACACGGTCATACCTGCCATGTAGCCGCACATCATAAGAAGGGAGCCAACGAACACAAGTGCGGTGGATTGGAACAGATATAGCATCACATAGCCGCCCATAAGCAGTGCGACCGCGATCACAATGCTGCTTGTAAAGCCCTTTTTATCGTACAGCCGACCGTAGAACACGGTCATCACTGCCGCAAGGATGATGGCAGGCGCCATGATAAAGACGTAATTTGCCATGGCGAGGGACTTTTCATAGTACAAGATCAGATACGGCATGAACACCTGAATGGAGATGCCAAACAGCGCGTAAGCAAAAAGCACCGCATAAAGCATGGGGCTTTTTTTGAATGCCTTGGGGGTGAAAGAATAAACGATATTCATCCAGTATGTCCCCTTTTGCACATCGCGATCTTTCTTTTCTTCTTCGATGAGGAAGAAACCCACCACGCCGATGACACAGACCACCGCGCCGATGATGATATAGATGGTGGTCCAGCTCTTTGCCAGATCAAGGTTAAATCCCATGAAGTCGCCGAAGACCACAAGGATGGACACTAAGGGCATCATGGCGTTCAGACCTTCGATCTTGCCTCTTGTCCCCTCGTCGCCGCAGTCGGTGATCCATGCATTGTAGGCAGCATCGTTGGCGGCGGAACCAAAGAAGGTCATCACGCAATCCATGACGATGACAAGGTTGATGCCAAGTGCTGCCGCTGCCGCCGTCGAACCCACCATGGGCGTTAAGATATCCATGCGGATGAAGGCAAAGCTTAAAATGGTGATACCCCAAAGGATATACCCAAGGCATATAAAAAGCTTACGGGTGGCAAGGCGGTCGGAAAGTTCCCCCATCAAAATGGTAGTCACCGCCGCCGCAACCGCGCTTGCAGATACCATGGCGGATATCTGCGAAGCGGAAGCGGCAAACATTTTGTAGATAAAGACGTTGAAGTACATGTTCTCCACCACCCATGCAATCTGCCCCACAAGGCCGAAGATGAGCATGGAGACCCAGAACTTCCGATTCAGGAGATTCTTTTTCACTTGGTTCTGTATTCAGGATGCATTGCCGTAATTTCGTCGATACGGTCGCATTCTTCCTTGGTGAAGGTGGTGTTGGCAAGGCTTTCGATGTTGTCCAGAATCTGCTGGGGCTTGGATGCACCGATGAGAACACTGGTCACTGCGCCGTCGCGAAGCACCCATGCAAGTGCCATCTGTGCAAGGGTCTGACCGCGGTCTTTTGCCATGTCGTTCAAGAGCTTGATCTGCTCAAGACGGTTGCCTTCCAGTGCCAGGGGCTTGAGATTTCTGCCATCGCGGACCATACGGCTATCCTCGGGAATACCGTTCAAGTAACGGTCGGTGAGCATGCCCTGCGCAAGAGGACTGAAGGAGATAATGCCCTTGCCAAGGCGGACGGAAGTTTCTTTCAAGCCGTTGTTTTCGATGGTACGGTCGAAGATGGAATAGCGGTTCTGGTTGATGATGAAGGGCACGCGCAGGTCTTCCAAAATAGCGGAAGCTTTTTCCAGCGTGGGACCGTCGTAGTTGGAAAGACCGACGTACAGCGCCTTACCACTGTTTACGATCTGTGCCAGTGCGCCCATGGTTTCTTCCAAAGGCGTCTCGGGGTCCATGCGGTGGTGATAGAAAATGTCCACATAATCAAGACCCATGCGCTTCAAGCTCTGGTCAAGGCTTGCGATGAGGTACTTTCTGCTGCCGAAGTTGCCGTAGGGGCCCTCCCACATGTCATAGCCTGCCTTGGAGCTGATAAGCAGCTCATCGCGATAAGGCATCAGGTGGTCTTTGAGGATTCTGCCAAAGTTTTCCTCTGCACTGCCGCGGGGCGGGCCGTAGTTGTTTGCAAGGTCGAAGTGGGTGATGCCGTTGTCAAATGCGACACAGCAAAGCTCCACCATGCTCTCATAGCTAAAAATTCCGCCGAAATTATGCCAAAGACCGAGCGATACCTGCGGCAATTTCAAACCCGTTTTGCCGCTGTAGACATAGTTCATGGAATCATAGCGTTCTTTTGCTGCCTGATACATACAATACCTCCGTATTTTTATCAACTTTTTCTGCACGTGTGCAACAAATCTGTTATGATTATCATAAGACATATCCCACCATTCGTCAAAGGATTTATGCGCTTATGCAACTGATTCAGGCAAAAACAAAACTGCAGATTTTAAAAATCTATCTGTTATATAGAGCTGCCTTTCCAAAAGAGGAGCGAAAGCCGTTTTCCATCATTACGATGATGCAGGCACAGGACAAGACTGACATCTGGTATGCGCAGGAAAATGGGCGCTTCCTTGGCTTTGCCACCACCATCAATGATGAAAACCTCATCCTGCTTGACTATCTTGCAATCAAAAAAAGCGTTCGCGGCAAAGGCTACGGCACCAGGTTTATGAAAGAAATGCTTTCCATCTACCAAGGCAAGGGCTTCTTTGTGGAGATCGAACTTGTAGACCAGCAGGCGGAAAACTACGAGGAACGTTTAAAACGCAAGCAGTTCTACCTTGCCTGCGGTATGGAGGATTTGCATGTGTCCGCCCTTGTGTTCAAAGTACCCATGGAGCTGCTTGGCAAGGATTGCACTCTCGATTTTCAATCCTATCACGACTTTTATCGGGACAACTACACCGTACGCTCGGCGGATAATATTCAGCCTATAAAGGAAGATTAAGCAATGAAAATCTACGATATTTCTCAGGAAGTCTTTGGCTGTGAAGTCTACCCCGGCGACCCTGCGCCCGAGAAAAAGATACTCAGTTCCATCGGGCAGGGCGACCTTTACAACCTGACCAGCTTCAGCATGTGCGCTCATAACGGCACCCACGTCGATGCACCGTTCCACTTCATCAAAGATGGAAAAACGGTGGATGAAATCGATCTGGAAGCTTTTGTTGGAATGGCATATGTGGCGGAACATGAAGGCATCGTTTCTGCCGAGGATGCCGTACAAATCCTTGCAAAGGCAAAGGAACATGATCCCGATGCGGCGAGCAGAATCCTCATCAAAGGCAATGCGGAAGTGTCATTGGAGGCAGCGGAGGTATTTGCTTCTTCCAACCTTCTGCTGCTTGGCAACGAATCCCAGACCGTTGGTCCCGAAAATGCACCCATGGCAGTGCATGTGGCGCTTTTGTCCGCAGAAGTTGTTTTGCTGGAAGGCATCCGACTCCACGATGTGGCAGAAGGTGTTTACTTCTTAAACGCCGCACCGCTGAACCTTGCAGGTGCGGACGGTGCCCCCTGCCGAGCAATTTTGGTGGGTGATTGAACACAATGAATTAAATAATTCTTAATACAAAAAACGATAAGGAGATTTTGATATGAGTAAAGCGTATGACTTTTTGAAAGAGTGTGGTTCCTTCTTTGTTTTATCTATCAACGGAGATTATCCCGCTGGCAGACCATTCGGTGCAATCATGGAGGTTGGAGAAAATTTATACTTATCCACGAATGACATGAATCAAGCCCATAAACAGATGAGAGAAAACGAGCATATACAGATTGTTGCAAAAAAATCCACATCAAGGGAATGGATTAGAATTACCGGTCTTGCAACGGAATGTGACGATAAAGATTTAAAGCAGAAAATGCTTGAAGAATGTCCAATTCTGCAACAGAGATTTGGTGCTGTTGGTATGGAGCATTTCATTATGTTTAAAGTAAAAGTTGAGAATGTCGAATTGAAGTAAATTTTGATTTTGCAATCTAATAACCACAAACCCCGACCTGCATTCCTGCAAGTCGGGGTTGTTTTCATTTACAGCATCGGATAGACGTGATCGAATATCAGGCGGTTGAGGGGTTTGGAATCGCGGCACTCGGCAACGGTGGTGATGACCGCGTTCTTTTCGGGGACAATGATGGAAAGCTGGCAGTATTTTCCGTCAGCACGGTAAGTGCCCTGTTCCCCACGCCAGAAAAGGTAGCTGTAGTGGGGCACGTCCTGCGCTTTGGCGCATTCTTCCACCCATTCTTTTGGCACGAGCTGTTTGCCTTCCCATACGCCTTCGTTTAAGTACAGAAGTCCAAGCTTATGCAGTTCGCGCATCGTCAGGAACAGACCGCCTGCGCCGAAGGTGTTGCCCAGGGGGTCGCATTCCCATGTGGGACGTTTGATGCCAAGGGGTTTGAACAGACGGGGTGTTAAGTACGACACAAGGTCACAGCCTGCACGGCGCTGTACTAAAATGCCTGCAAGGTAAGGACCCACGTTGTTGTAGAGGAATTTTTCACCCGGGGCGTCGGTAAATTCCTGCGCAAGGCAGAGCTTGACCCAGTTGTCCTCCTCATAAAACGGGCGCATGGTGCCCATAAGGAAAGGCTTCCCCTGTCCCAAACACATGGTAAGGCAATCGCGCACAGTGGCTTTGGCAAGGTTGTCGGACACCACTTCGGGCAGTTCATCGGGGAAAACATCCACCAGTTTTTCATCAAGTGACAAAAGCCCTTCGCGGATGGCGATGCCCACGGCGGTGGAGGTGAAGCTTTTGCTTGCAGAATATACATTTCGTCTGCACTCGTCATCCCAAGTCTTACGATAGACCTGTTCCCCATCTTTGGTAACGAGGATGCCAAGAAGACCGATTTGGGAAGCCTGTGCTTCAAATTGTTCCAACGACATAATGTTTCCTCACTTCGACAGGTCGGTATAACGGGACACACGCATGTGCAGCTTATACTTTTCGCGCAGACGTGCAATTTCCTGCATCATGGGCGTTTTGTGATGGAAGTCGATGGCGGCCTGATCTGCCCAGCGGACGATCAGAAGCACGGTCTCGGGGTTATCCACGGGATAAAAATACTCATAGCTTTCGCAGCCGTCTTCCGCACGAACAGCGTCAAGGGTGCCCGATTCTGCCATTTCACGGGCGAAATTCTTTGCGTTTTCACCCTGACCCGAGTAATAAATGTGAACCGTAATGCTCATAAGGTTCCTCCATCAGTCGCAGATTTTGCGCAGTTCGTGCATGATCTCATCCACATCATCGCCCATTTTGCCGCCCAGTGCACAGTAGAGCTTGTAAAGCTTGGCGTAGCGTGCGGTGTTTTCCTCCACGGGATGATAGGTGGTCAGCATGGGCTGGGACATCTTCTGTACCGCCTCGGTATAGTCGTCGTAGCCGCCGTTTGCACTGCCTGCGGCAAGCGTTGCATAGATGGCAGAGCCAAGTGCCGCCGCCTGATCGCATGCGGTGACGGAGATATCCTTGCCCAAAACATCGGCATAGATCTGCATGACAAAGGGGTTTTTGATGGCGATGCCGCCCGATGCGATGACTTCGGCGATGTTTGCGCCATGGGCTTCGTACAGGTCCACAATGCGCTTGGTGCCAAATGCCGTCGCCTCGATCATGGCGCGGTAGATATCCTCGGGACGGGTGGTCATGTTCATGCCCACAAGTGCGCCCGAAAGGCTACCGTCCACGAAGGGGGTCTTATTGCCGCTGAACCAGTCAAGTGCCAGCACGCCGCCTTCGCCGACTTTTCGTGCCGAAGCTTTTTCGTTGAGATAAGTGAAAACATCCTTACCCTCTGCCTGTGCCTGTTTTTCGTAGGATGCAGGCAGCATGTTTTCCATATACCAGCCGAACAGGTCGCCAACACAGGCAAGACCCGATTCCAAAGCATACCAGCCGGGCACGATGGCATCGCGCACGCCGCCCATGACGCCGTATCTGGAATAGGGCTGGTCGGTCAGTGCAAGCATAACGCTGGAGGTACCCAGCACCATCATCATCTGGTCGGGACGGGAAACGCCGCTGCCGGGGAAACCTGCATGGGAATCGATGATGGCAGGTGCCACGGCGATGCCCTCTGCAAGGCAAAGGCGGTCTGCCCATACTTTGCTCAAAACGCCGATCCGCTCACCCATGCCGCGCAGTTTACCAGGCAGTTTTTCGGATGTGAAGTTCTCAAGACGGGGATCCAACGCTTTGAAGAAATCGGCATCGGGATAGCCTTCCAGTGCGTTCCACCACATCTTATAGCCTGCCATGGAGCAGGAGCGGTCGTTGGAATCGGTAAGCACACGGGTCAGCCAGTCGCCTGCCTCCACAAATTCATCCGCCGCTTCGTAGATCTCAGGCGCATCAAGGAGGGTCTCCATGGCCTTGGGCACCATCAACTCGGAAGAAACCTTGCCGCCGAAACGAGGGTCTTCTTCCAGACCGCGTGCTTCCAAAAGGGCGTTGATCACGTCCGCCTCGGGCTGTGCGCCGTGGTGCTTCCAAAGCTTGGCGTAGGCGTATTTGCAGGTCTTATATTCGTCCAGTTCGCAAAGAGGGACGTTATTTTCATCCACAGGCAGCATGGTGCAGGAGGTAAAGTCCACACCGATGGCGATGACGTCGCTTCTTTCAACACCGCTTTCTGCCATCAGGCGGGGCACCACGTTATCCAGAACTTCCACATAGTCATGGGGAACCTGCAGTGCCCAGTTTTCGGGCAGCTTCTCCCCTGTTTCGCACAAAATCTCGTCCATGACAGCATGGGGATAGTTGTAGACGAAGCTGTTTAAAATCTCGCCGTCGGACACGCGCACCAGCACGCCGCGCCCCGAAAGGGTGCCGTAATCAAGACCGATAACATATTTTTCGCTCATGGTGTTTCTCCTTATCTTAAAAAGACCGATTCGATCAAAGCTTTGCCGCTTGCGGTTTTGACCACTTTGTCAAGGAAGATGCGGATGTTTTCCTTGGGCATATTGTCGTGTGCAGCGTTGACCAGAAAATCCGCCTCGATCAAAATCTGGTAATCGATGCCGTCGATATTGTCAGTGGTATGGTGGTGAGAAATCAGGTAGATAATGCGCTCAAGCACATCCTGTTCCAGTTCAAACTCCGCAAGGAAGGGACGAAGGATGGCTTCGGATTCTTTTTCCTGATACTTACCGTTGGCACTGCCGTACTTTTTTCTGCAGTATGGAATTGAAATATCATGGACGATGGCCGCCATTTCGATCAAACCTTGCGTTTTTTCGTCCACACCTTCCATCCGACCGATGAGGGATGCATAGGACAAAACTTTCAAAAAATGCTCGATATCGCGGATACTGCCCTCGTAAAAATCGATCATTTTCTTTTGCATACGGGTCACAAGCATATTTGTATT
>JAGBGW010000100.1 GCA_017935825.1 Clostridia bacterium | reverse complement strand
TTCGATGACGTTGGCAGTGGAGGAATCCATCGTGCGGCGGTACTGCGCGGAAGATTCCATCTGTACCACACCGTTTACATCGCTTACAGCATAAAGATAGCGAGGTTCCATCATCACACCTTCGTTTGCCACGGAGGATGCAATCATCACAGCATGCAGAGGCGAGATCATGGTTTTACCCTGCCCCACGCTTGCCCAAGCAAGGTCGTAATCGGTTTCAGGCATGACAAAGGAAGAATTGTAAAGCGTACAGTCTCCAAACAGAAAATTATCGTTGAAGCCGAATTTTTCTGCTGTGCTGTAGAGTGAATCCGCACCGCAGATATGCACGCCCCAATCGGCAAAGGCACCATTACAGGAACGGGTAAATGCGCCCGTTAAGTCAAGATCGCCATGGACATTGTTATGGAAACAAGCTACACGCACGGCAGTGTTTTCAATTTGGTTGACACCGTCACAGGTGTAGGTCGCATACATGCCGTCGTTTTCAATAGCTGATGCGGCAGTAATAATTTTAAAGATGGAACCGGGCGGATAAAGTCCCTGGGTAACTTTGTTTACAAACGTGCCGTTTGGCGCCTGCAGGGCTTCTTCATAAGTGACGGAAGCAGGGTCGAACGTGGGAAGCGAGACGTTTGCAATGACCTCGCCTGTCTGATAGTTCATCACAACCACAGCACCTTCTCGTCCATACAGTGCATCGTAGGCGGTCATCTGCACGTTCTGATCGATGGTTAGCATGATGTTTTCACCGTGGATGTTTTCCTGTTCCACAGTTTCGATCAGTTTGCTGATAAATCCACGTTCGTCACCGTAGAGAATGCGGGCAAAGCGGGACTGCAGATCCGCAGAAGTCATGCCGATATCGTCACCCAAAAGGTGTGCCATACTGTAGCGCAGTGCGTTATTGTCGGTATAGCTTCTGCTGTTGGGTGCATTGGACCAGGCGATCAGATTGCCGTTTCGGTCGGTAACATCACCCATGATGACGTGATCCGTGTCTGCCTGCAGTCGGGTATTGTTGGAGGAGTTGTACCAGCGCGTACCGTCGGTGTAGATGGAATAGACAAAGAATCCCGTCAGCACAATGAACAGCACAAGCAAAAACGTCATGGCAGCTTTGATGTGATTTTTTAAATGCTTCATCTTCTTCTGCCTCCGTTTGCAATGCTTATGGCCTGTACAATGCCGATGAAGATCATGCTGGTGATCATGGAACTGCCGCCGTAGCTGATAAAAGGCAAAGTAACACCCGTCAGCGGAATAAAGCGGATTACACCACCGATGTTGGTGATGGTCTGCAGCGCAAGCATGGCAACGGAACCCACGCAAAGCAATGCTTCGAATCGGGTCTTTGCACGAAGCGCAATGATGCAGCCTCGAAATACCAGCACGAAATAGAACAGCAGCACACACACGCCGATGATCTGACCGAATTCCTCACAGATCACAGCGAAAACAAAGTCGGTATCGTACTGGGGCAGCAGACCTTTTGCAACACCGTTGCCAAGTCCCATACCGAACAGACCGCCCGATGCAATGGCGATCAAGGATTGCACGATTTGATAGCCCGAACCCAAAGGATCTGCCCAGGGATCGCGCCAGACGGCAACACGGGTACGCACGTGATAAAACAGATGGTAGCTTACCACGGCACCGCCTGCGCCTGCACCGAAGGCGGCAAGGGTGATCGGAATATTGCCCGTGCCAAGATAGAGCATGATCAGTGCCGCACCAAAATACAAAAGCGTTGCGCCAAGGTCCTTTTGAAGGACCAGCAAGATCATGGAAATGCCTACAAAAATGCCCGTGGGAATGATTTTACGGATATTTCTGTTTTTGGAAAGCTCCCCTGCCAAAATCAAAACGAGCAAAACTTTCACAGGCTCGGAAGGCTGGAAAGTGAAGCTGCCGATGGAAAACCAGTTTCTGGAGCCGCCGCTTTCCGTACCAAAGAAGGTAGCAAGGCAAAGCAGTGCAATTGCCGCGCAGGCAAAGAAAAGATCCAGCGAACGAAGCTTCTTCATCTTGGGCAGGATGATCATGATCAAAATCATCAGCACGATACCTGCCGCATAGAAGATAAACTGGCGATATGCGGTGGCAGGGTCAAGACGATACTGCACCACCATGCCCAGCATGGATAAAATATTGACGATCAGCATGATCTGCAGATCTGCACGGACAAATGCAAAGCGAAACAGAATGTACTGAAAAAGCACCATGCCCACCAAAATCAGGCTGAAAATAAGTGCCGCATAGTCCACTGCCCCATTTTTCATCGACAGAAGACAGAAAGAACACAGCACAAAAAGCGTCAGCGAAAACACGATGCCGTTGGTCATGGGCGACTGCAGATTGGACGCGGTTGGCTTTTTACGCAGTTTCATCATTTCGACCTCCCTTCACATTGTTGGGAATGGAAAGGATGATCTTTGCTTCTGCACAGGTCAGAACATCGCCTTCAAAAATCTGCATTTTATCTGCGACACGAGTCCCGTTGACCAAAAGAATATCGTCATTCAGGCAAAGACGCTGTACATAAGCACGACCGCGTTCAAAGTAAATGCGTGCATGCTTGGCGCGAAGACCGTGACCTTTGACACGGAAAGAACAATCGGATGCAGAGCCGATATCCGCATCATCGTACAGCGGCCGCCACGCATCGTCGTCCTGCCATTCGTCAAGCAGTGCACCGTAGCCCATTACTTCGCCGCGGGTACCCACATCGCCAAAGTATTCCTTCTCATAGCGATACTCAAGCCATGCGTTTTTTGCACAGCGAATCAGCATGAAAAGAAAAAGAGGGACAAAAACAAAGCGCATCACGCCTGCAAACAATTCATACTGCAGTGCCGTCACTTGTCATCCCTCCTTTCAATTGATTGATTCGATTATACCATATCTGCCCTTTGCAAATATTTGTTCTTTATAAAGAAGAATTAAAGAAATTCGCAAAGCCAGGCGTTTTGCACCTCAAAACCCTTGGGCGTGGCGCAAAGTCTGCCGTTTTTGATTTGAAGAAGACCCATGCGGATGAACTTTTCCGCTTTCTTTTTCCATTCTGATGCCGTTTCAGCATCCAGCATGGAGACGATCGCATCAAACTGCACACCTTCTTTTAACCGCATGCCAAGCATGAAGGTTTCAAAGGCGATGTCAAAGGCCGTTACTTCTTCATCCACCGCATGCCATAGTTTGCCCGAAGTTACATCATCCGCATACTCCTGCAGGGTATCCGCCTGATGATAGCGGATGTTTTCCAACCGACCGTAGGCACCACAACCGATACCGACGTAAGGGTCGTTCTTCCAATAATGCATATTATGTCGGGAAATATGACCGTCTTTTGCATAATTGGAGATCTCATAATGCTCAAAGCCTGCAGCCTCGAGTTTTTCAGCAACCGCACGCTGCATAAGGACGGCGTTGTCGTCATCCAAAGGAACAAACGTGCCGGCTTCCACTGCCTTTGCAAAGGGCGTGTCGTCAGCAATGATCAGGTCGTAGCAGGAAATATGCGTGATGCCAAGGGCAATGGCTTTGTCTACACTTTGCATCAGGGAATCCATGCTTTGGTTGGGCAATGCGCTGATCAGATCGATGGAAATACGGGTAAAGCCTGCAGCTTTTGCCATTTGTACTGCTTCTTCTGCTTCACGGGCATTATGGATTCGACCGATGGTTTTGAGTGTCGCATCGTCAAAGCTCTGCACACCGAAGCTGATGCGTTTAAATCCTGCTTTTCGCAAAGCGTAAAGCATTTGCTGATCTACGGTGCCGGGATTGGCTTCCGTGGTGATTTCCGCATCATCGTTGATTTGGAAACACGCATATGCTTTTTCCAGAATTTTGCAAAGGTTTTCTGCGCCAATCAGCGTGGGTGTACCGCCGCCGAAAAAGACGGTATCGACAGAAATTCCCTTTTCCCTCCAAAGTTCCATCTGGTCACAGACGGTATCCGTGTATTTTTCGTACAGCGAAAAATCTCTCCCTTCCGAGCTTTGAGGAAAGGAGAGAAAATCGCAGTATGGACACTTTCTGACACAGAAAGGTATGTGTACATACAAGCCGTGTTTCATCTTAAGAATCCAATTTCAGTACCGCCATGAACGCTTCGCTGGGCACCTCTACAGAGCCAACCTGACGCATGCGCTTTTTACCTTCCTTCTGCTTTTCAAGCAGCTTTTTCTTACGGGTGATATCGCCGCCGTAGCACTTGGCAAGAACGTCTTTGCGCATTGCCTTA
>JAGBGW010000099.1 GCA_017935825.1 Clostridia bacterium | reverse complement strand
GTCGGAGCGTTCAGCTCCTTCATCATGCGCAGCTTCTGCGCGGCAAAGACCATCAGCAGGGACTTGCCACTACCCTGGAAGTGCCAGATCAGTCCCTTCTTCGGATAACCGGCTTTCACGCGGTTGACAATCAGGTTCGCACCTTCATATTGCTGATAGCGGCACACAATCTTAATCTTGCGGTTGTGCTTATCGGTGGAAAAGAGCGTAAAGTACCTGAACAGGTCCAGAATGACCTCGTGACGGAGCATGCTCGCAAAGCTGCTTTGCACCTTGAGGAAATCGCCCTCTTCATGGGCAATACCGGCATACCATGGCCCCCAGAGCGTCACCGGCGCACCGATGGAGCCATAGCGATAGCTCTTGCCGTCCGTGGCGAAGTTGAAGATATTGGTCACGAACATCTGCGGGATGGATTTCTCATATTTCAGGATGTCCTCCGCGCCGTCCACCCAGCTGATGGAGGGGCGCACAGGGGACTTCATCTCGCCAATGGCGACCGGGAAGCCGTTGATCAGCAGCACGATGTCCAGCCGCTTGCCGCCATACGCCTGCGGATATACCCACTGGTTGGTGATGACAAACTCGTTGTTGTCCGGATCATTGTAATCGAAGAACCGGATGCTGATGGAACGACCATCCTTGTCAAACGGGAAGGAGTTTTCTTCAAAGACGAGTTTCTTGAACCGTTCATTCTGCGTGACCAGATCGTGCGGCTGCACCGTGGAGATCAGCGCGCGCAGCCGATAGATTACGGTATCCGCGTTCTCAGGCTTTTCGGCGATGCAAGGATTCAGGCGAATCAGCGCAGCCTTCACCATGGACTCCACCATGACCTCGGATTCCTTGCGGGGAAGGGCATCCGCGGCAATGTATGTCCAGTCGTTTGCCTTTCCAGCGGCAATCATCATGTCTTCAACCTGCTGTTCTGTAAAATTCGCTGGCATGTGTATCCCTCCATCATCCGTTGATGCTCATAGTATACCATAAGTTCTCAGGTTTGAAGTCGCTTGCCGAGCGACATATTTTGATTTGTAGGATTGATGAGTTACCTTCGCAAATTCGCTCTGCTTGTCTTTACTCGGAATAATCAACTGTATTTCATTTATATCCTTGTTGTGTAAGTGACATTGACGGACACCAGTTCCTTGTTTGATTAACTTTCTCTTGATATAGTCATATTTCAGAAAGTGCAAGAGGAATTCTTTTGTAAGCTCCTCATGAGGTACTAACTTCGCATTTCGCTGATTGAGATAGTATGTGTCATAAGTATTATCAGCTAAACACACATTTGCAAAATCTTCTTTTCCGACTGTACCTGTTAATGATATTAACAAGTCACCCGGTTCAACTATATATTTCTTCAGGCTTGGATCATATGGATGGTACTGCATGTTTCCACGTGAGAAATCCGCTGTGTTGACATTACGAATCTTTATTACGGGAATACCATCTTCAGAGAAATTTTCGCTTAAAAACGCAAAACCATTGATCAAATCAATATGATCTCCCAAGTATTCCAGTTCATCCGACCAATCCTCAGGCCTACCAAACATCTCGATAAATTGCGACTTCACAAGTTCGTCTGTGGCAGTCAAAAGACGCTTATACGCCTCTTTTACGCTATCGCAGGCCAGCAAACGTTTGGCAAGTACGTGCTGTTCTTCAATAGAAGGTAACTCAAACTCATAAGCGCAAAGATCGGAAAATAGGATATACGGATTTGTAGACCCTTTGGAATTCCTGATTGCGTATTCT
Organism: Clostridia bacterium; assembly: GCA_017935825.1. GTDB lineage: Bacteria > Bacillota > Clostridia > Christensenellales > Maliibacteriaceae > RGIG9107. The sequence goes on along the minus strand of JAGBGW010000099.1, from coordinate 1,500 downwards.
GTAAATGAATCGGTCAGCATAATGAATGGCAGCAATTCCTGCATCAATACATGTTGATCTTTTGTCTCAAGAACAAAAGTTGTATTGGATGTAATGCCTTCAAAATCTGCAACAGCGACCTTTTTTAAGTAGGTTCGTCGAGATCCGTACAAGACCTGGCCCGGACGGAATAAACGGATAAATGCTGGACCAACATCACTGCCTTCAAAACGGCCACGTTTTGTGAGGTGGATGTTTTCGGTTTCCATATGTTCGCCAGCAATATAGAACTCATGATTATCCGTAGCTCTGTTTATATTGATTTTGATTTCTTTTACTACATCCCCGAATCGCACTCTTGCCATTATGCCACCTCATTGAAGAAAGAGGTTTTACCGAAAAATTGCGATTTGCAATCAGCCCAAATACCTTCGATGCGATTCCTTCACGTTACTCTGATTCACCATGGCATAGTGCATGGTCGTATCGATCTTGGAATGCCCCAGCAGCACCTGCACCTGCTCAATGGGCATCCCCTTGTCAATGGCGAGCGTGGCCATGGTTCGCCGGAATTTGTGCGGATGCACACGATCCAGATGAAGCCGCCTGCCGAGGGCGCGCAGCCGGATTTCGACACCGCTGATGTGGAGCCGTTCATGGGGCGCATCCAGGCTGACAAACAGCGCCTTGTTATCATCGGTGCGGCTGTTCAGATAGTTGCGCAGATGCAGCTTGGTCCGGGCGTCGAAGTAGACCGTGCGCTCCTTGGCCCCCTTGCCAAAAACGATGCACTCCCGGTTGGCAAAGTCGATATCCGCGCGATTGAGGCGCACCAGCTCCCCGACACGCATGCCTGTCGAGGCAAGCAGATCGACGATGGCCAAATCGCGCAGGGTCTGGCAGCCATCCCGCAGGGCTTCAAGGCTCTCGTCCGAGTAGATCGTTTTAACCACTTTGGTGGTTTTCACCTTGTGAATGCGCCGGACAGGGCTCTTGACGATGTGGTCTTCATCCTCCAGCCATGCAAAGAAGCTGGACAGGATGCGCCGCACATTGTCGATGGTCGCTTTCCCGGCGCGGCTCTGCTGCTGATACTGATCCAGATACCTGCGCAGATCATCCGTCGTGATGGCCGGGATTGGCTTGGAAATGGCTGTCAGCACCTTTTTAAGCGTTGATTCGTAATATCGGATGGTTCTGTCGGAGCAGCCCTCCACCCGCTTTGCGGCGATGAAGGCAGACAGAAGATCTGCGTTGCGATTTTGGTTATCTGTGGGCGTGACGGTCACATGCTCCATTGCTTCCTGGAGAACATGGTGCAGCAGGCGCTGCTGGTCGGGCGTGAGCGCGGCAGCCATGGTCTGCTCGATGGTGTTGATCAATTCGTTTTTCATCCTTACCCCTCCGTAAATTTCTTGGGGCGAGGTGTTGTTTAGCTGAGATACTGCCGCATCAGGGCTTTTTGCGTCGCGGTGAGGTCAGTAAGAGCTTGCTGGGCTGCAAATTTTGATTTGTCGGCCT
>JAGBGW010000098.1 GCA_017935825.1 Clostridia bacterium | reverse complement strand
GGTTTTGCCAACGCAGGGCAGGTCATCATTGCGCGCTATGTGGGTGAGGGCAACGAAAAGAAGATTGGCCGCTTCGTCGGCACCATGTCTTCGTTTCTGATCGCCTGCTCCATCGTGGTCAGTATCGTTGCGCTGATTTTTCAGGATGGAATTTTGAATTTGATGAACACGCCGCAGTAATCTTTCACCGGTGCGGCAGCCTACAGCGGCATCTGCATGGTGGGTCTTGTGTTCATCTACGGCTATAATATCGTCAGTGCCGTTCTGCGCGGCATGGGCGATTCCAGACATCCCTTCGTCTTTATCAGCATTGCCGCTTTGCTCAACGTGGCGCTGGATATCCTCTTTGTGGCAGGACTTGAAATGGGGGCAGGCGGCGCGGCACTTGCTACGGTCATCTCTCAGGCAGTCAGCTTCATCGCCTGTACGATCTTCCTGTATTACAAACGTGAAGAATTCAAGCTGGATATGCGCATCCGAAATTTCCTGTCGTGGGATAAGCCCATGCTGATGGACCTGATCAAGCTGGGCGTACCCATGGCCATCAAGAGCGCATCCATTCAGGTCTCCAAACTCTTCGTCAATTCCTGGATCAACTCCTACGGCGTGGCGGTTTCTGCCTTTGCAGGCATTGCAAACAAGATCGCTGCCATCTCCAACCTGATCTCCAACGCCATGAACCTGGCAGGCTCCACCATGGTGTCACAGAACATCGCCGCAGGGGAGTACAAGCGCGTCAACCAAATCCTGAAAAACCTTGCCGTCATCACCATCTCCGTTGCGATTTTGATGAGCTTGGCCGTCATTTTCTACCCGACGCAGATCTTCGGCATCTTTACAAGCGATGCTGCTGTGCTGGAAATTTCGGGCGGATATATCTACATTGCTGTACTGCTGTTCTTTGGCAGCGCCCTTCGCGCCATCATGAATGCACTCATCAACGGCAGCGGCAATTACAGAACGAACTTTGCCACCGCCATTTTGGACGGCATCGTCATGCGCATCGGTCTTGCGCTGCTGTTTGGTCTTGCCCTTGATATGCGCCATTACGGCTTTTGGCTGGGTGACGCTGTGGCAGGCTTTACGCCCTTTGTCATCGGCATCGTGTTCTACTTCTCAGGCAGATGGAAGAAAGAGAAAAAAGCATAAAGACAACTTGACGGAACCGTGTGGACAACACACGGTTCTTTTTTTGTACACATATACATATATTGAAATCGGGAGGTGGCATATGGATATCGCAAGCTGGGACGTGATATTGTCCGTCATACCCGAACCGCTGAAAACGTATCTGACGGAGGCAATTTCTGATGCGGATAAAGTCATCGAACTTCGCATCCGCCGCGGACAAAATGCACAGATTTTTACATTGAACAGACGATTCTTTCTGGACGAGCAGTATGGTTTTCATGCGGATGAAGCTTTTTGTGCAAAGCTGCTGGATCGCGCCGCGCAGCGATCGCTGTTCAGCGTGCAGCACCAGATGGCAAATGGATTTATCTGTCTTGCAGGCGGTGTGCGTGTGGGCATAGCAGGGGGATTTCTTCATGGGGAAGAGGGCATCTGCCCTGTGACGAGCTTTTGCTTCCGTGCGCCGCATGCGATCCTCGGCGCGGCGGATAAGCTGATGCAAAGGCTTTTCCCAAACGGAGAACTGCAAAGCACCCTTGTCATCTCACCGCCCGGGATGGGCAAGACCACCCTTCTTCGCGACATGGCGCGCTGTGCATCGTATATGGGTAAAAATGTCTCGATCATTGATGAACGGGGCGAGTTTTCGGGCTGGCGGCAGGGAGAAACGGCCTTTGACCTTGGACCCTGCACGGATATCTTCTACGATATCGATCCTGCGCACGGCATCATGCTTTGCATCCGAAGCCTTGCACCCGAGCTGATCGTCTGTGACGAGATCGGCAGGGCAACTGATGCCGAAGCATTGCGCGAAGCTGCAAGATGCGGCGTATGTGTCTTTGCTTCCGCCCATGCAAAGGATGTGTCCGACCTGTATGCACGTCCCATGCTCCGCGCCTGCATACAGGAACAACTCTTTTCCCATATCATCGTGCTGGAAAATCGAGGCAGAATCAGGAAAATCATCGAAACGGAGGGAATGCAATGCGGGTGTTCTGGATGACCATGAGCGTGGGACTCGGCACACTTTGCGGTATCTTTTCCTCCGACCGACTGCGAAGCCGCTGTGCGATTTTGGAAGATATGCTTATTATCTGCCGCGCGGTTCGCATAAAGAGTGCCTGTCAGGGCATTCCCATCGGACAGGTACTGCAAAGCGCGGAACTTCATACGGAAGCGGTGCGGCAAATGCTTGCGCAGTATTGGGAAAACACAAAGACAAGCACCTCGGCAAAAGCTTGGGAAAGCGCGATTGATGTTCAATTCTCGGGAAAAGAAGCCATATGCGGCATCACGGCGCAGGATGCGCATCTTTTTTCACAGCTTGGTCAGGCGATGGGGCGCTTCCTTCATGAGCAGCAAAAAACACTGGAACATCTGGAACAGGCACTGCATGAACAGCTGAAAGAAGCAAAGCAAATCCATGCTCGTCGGGGCAGCATGCAGGCAAAGCTTGGATTGCTCTTTGGGCTCATCGGCGCACTTTTTATAGGGTGAGGTTCTTTCAATGGATGTGGATCTGATTTTTAAGATTGCTGCCGTGGGCATCCTGCTTGCGGTGGTCAATCAGGTGCTGACCCGCGCGGGAAGGGAGGAAATGGCAATGCTGACCACACTTGCGGGCATCGTGATCGTGCTGACGATGGTGGTGGGGATGATCAGTGATCTGTTTGCCACGGTCAAAAGCGCATTCGGCCTGTATTGATGGAAACACTGCGCATTGTACTGATTTTGCTTGCCTGTGCCTGTGCATGTGTCATCGTGCGGCTGTACTGTCCCGAGTATGCGATCGTGCTAAACCTTTGTATCGGCGCCTGCACGCTGTTTTGTCTGCTGCCCCAGTTGCGGCAAATTGCGGATATGTTCTTTTCCTTCGATGCGATGGGGGCATCCGTCTCTTCCTTTTCCCGTTTGGTACTTAAAATCATCGGCATTGCCTATCTTGCACAGTTTGCCGCCGACACCTGCATCGATTGCGGAGAAAAAGCACTGGCGCAAAAAGTCACCTTTGCAGCGCGGACGGGCATTTTGGTACTTTGCCTGCCCACGGTGGGGACGATATTGGAACTTCTTTTTCTGTTACTGGACGGCGTGCCATGAAAAAAACAATCGTGGTTCTGCTTTTTATCTGCCTTCTTCTTTGTGCAACACAAGCCTTTGCCCAAAGCACGCAGGCGGATGAGATTTTGGAAGAACAGCTTCTGCAGCTGGATCTGGAAGAAGTGGATGCTGCTCTGCAAAGCCTTTGGACAGAGTATGGGGAATCGCTTTTTGCCACCGACTTTGCACAGATGGCAGGGAACATCATCACAGGGAAAGAAGAAGCTTCGGATGCATTGACCCAATTGTTTGTACAAACCTTTGGCAGCCTTTTGAAACGAACGGGTCGTCAGTTTGCATTGCTTTTGGGGATCGGGCTTGTCTGTGCCATGTGCGATGAAGCACTGGGGTATCTGGAAGATGACGGGGTGCGCACAGCTGTACGCTTTGCCTGCGGCGCTTTGTGTGCGGTTGTTCTGACGGGTGACTTAACGCAAGCGGTGGGGGAAGCATCCAACATGATGCAGGATCTATGCTTTTGGCTTGAAAATCTTCTGCCCGTGATGCTGGTACTTCTTGCCACCCTGGGCGCAGGGGCAAGTGTCAATGCATTGAGCCCATCGGTGGTCATCGTCAATGCGATCCTGCAGCAGGGCATCACACGGTTTGTTTTTCCGTTGATTCTTGTCATGGGTGCCTTTTCTTTGGTGGATGCACTGGATGAGTGGCGAAGGTATAGCTCCATCGTCAAATTCTTATCCAAAACCATTCGTTGGGCGCTGGGATTGATTTTGACCATCTTCATCGGTGCATTGACACTTGCC
>JAGBGW010000097.1 GCA_017935825.1 Clostridia bacterium | reverse complement strand
CCAACATGGCAGGCCGTGGTACCGATATCCTGCTTGGCGGCAACCCTGACTTCATGGCACGAAGCGAAATGCTTCGCATGGACTTCACCCCCGAGATGATCGAGCTTGCAACGGGTCACGCCGACACCGACGATGAAGAGATTTTGAACGCACGCAAGGTCTACAGCGAACTGCTTGCCAAGCACAAGAAGGTCACCGACGTGGAGCACGATCGTGTCATCGCGGCAGGTGGTCTGCACATCATCGGCACCGAGCGCCACGAATCCCGTCGTATCGACAACCAGCTGCGCGGCCGTGCAGGTCGACAGGGTGACGTGGGTTCTTCCCAGTTCTTCATTGCGCTGGAGGACGACATCATGCGCCTGTTCGGCGGTGAGAAGATCACCACCATTTTGGAGCGCGTGGGCATGGATGAGGAAGTGCGGCTTGAATACGGCATGCTTTCCCGTCAGATCGAGGCGGCGCAAAAGCGTGTGGAGTACAACAACTTCAACATCCGTAAGCACGTTCTGCAGTACGACGACGTCATGAACAAGCAGCGCGAGATCATCTACGACCAGCGCCGTCAGGTCTTGACCGGCAGCGACATGAAGGAAAACATGCTTTCCATGCTGGATTCCCTTGTATCCGATGCGGTGCAGACCTACACCGCAGGTGCACGTCATACCGAAGACTGGGATGTGGAAGGCCTTATCGCCTACTGCAGGAAGTACTTCGACTTGGGCGATGTGCTGGAGGATGTTTCTTCCTACAATGTGAAGTCTTTGACTGAAGCACTGCAGGAAAAGGCACACGAAGCCTACGAAGCCAAGGAAGCCTATATCAGGGAAAACGGTCTTGATCCCCGTGAGATCGAGCGCATGATATTGCTTAGAATCGTCGATGCACGCTGGATGGATCATATCGATGCCATGCATCAGCTGCGCCAGGGCATTACCCTCAGAGCCTACGGTCAGACCGACCCCGTGCAGGCATATAACATAGAAGGCTTCGGCATGTTCGACCAAATGATCGACACCATCCGCGAGACCACCCTTGCAGCCTACATGGGTCTGCGCGTGGAAAAAACGCCCCGCGTGCGTAAGCCCATTGCACAAAACCGCCCCCTTGCAGGGCAGATGCCGTCAAGAACGCCTGTCTCTGTGGAGAAAAAAGTGGGCAGAAACGACCCTTGCCCCTGCGGCAGCGGCAAAAAATATAAAAATTGCTGCGGTGCAAATGGTGCAAAAGGCTGATTTTGTGCGGATTTCATGGTAAAATAAGTAACGGTTATTGCTTTCGAAGAAAATCCCTTCGATTTTGCGATAGAAAAAAGGGTACATATATGCCGCCCGTGGGGGAGAGCCTCACAAAGGCATGTAACAATATTCTTTGCTTTTGAAAGGATGTGAGTAGGGTGATTGATTTCGATTCTTTGCGCAGCAAGCTGCAGAACATCGACCAGATCATCAAAGAGGCAGGTGGGTCACTTTAACCCGGATGCAATGAAGGCCGAGTTAAGTGAACTGCAAAAACAACAGGAAGATCCCGCATTTTGGGGCGATATGCAGGTGGCACAGAAGGTGAACCGTCGTGTCAAGATTTTGGACACCACCATCAACCGCTACGAAGGACTTCGCAAGCGCTGTGACGATGCATTTGACCTGATGGAAATGCTGATGCTGGAAGAAGACGACGAGATGGGCGAGGAGCTGGCTTCCGAAGTCGACGAACTTTCCGAGCGTGCGGAAGAACTGCACATCGATGCACTGCTTTCCGGTCAGTACGATGCCAACAATGCGATTATTTCCATTCAGGCAGGCGCAGGCGGCACCGAGGCGCAGGACTGGGCGCAGATGCTGTACCGCATGTATAACTATTATTGTGAAAAGAAGGGTTGGAAGACCACCGTTCTTGACTTCCACGAAGGTGATGAAGCAGGCATCAAGTCCGTCACCATGCGCGTGGAAGGCGAGTATGTCTATGGCTACCTGCGTGCAGAAAAGGGCGTACACCGTCTGGTTCGTATCTCTCCCTTTGATGCTGCCGCACGTCGTCAGACTTCCTTCTCCTCTGTTGACGTCATGCCCGAACTGGAAGACGACGGCGAGATCGAAATCCGTCCCGAAGACCTGCGCGTGGATACCTACCGTTCCAGCGGTGCAGGCGGTCAGCACGTCAATAAAACCGAATCTGCGATCCGCATCACCCATCTTCCCACGGGTATCGTTGTCGCATGCCAGAACGAGCGCAGCCAGATCCAGAACCGTGAAACGGCAATGCGCATGCTTCGAAGCAAGCTGGCAGAGTTGAAGGAACGCGAGCAGATGGAAAAGCTTGCCGAGATTCAGGGTGACCTGAAAAAGATCGAGTGGGGCAGCCAGATCCGTTCCTACGTGTTCCACCCCTACCAGATGGTCAAGGACCACAGAACCGGTGTGGAAATGGGCAACATCGACAAGGTCATGAACGGCGAACTGGAAGAGTTTGTCCGCGCATACCTGATCATGTCCTGATAGCAGAATAACCATACTTGGGGCGGAGCATTTCCGCCCTAATATTTGATTTAAGCCAGATTTAAAGGAGGCGCTCCATGAAGAAGTTTGCAAAGGCGGCATCTGCCGCGCTGTGTGTTGTGGCAGCCATTTGCCTTGCACTTGTGCTTCTTATGACCAGCGTGCAGATGACGGGATTGAATAAGAACTACTTTATGCGATCCCATGAAAAGCTCGGTACTGCCCAGACGATCGGCGCATCCGAGGAAACGGTGGAAATGATCACCGAGGCGCTTGTGGATTATCTGAAGGGCGATCGACAAGACCTGGACCTGCAGGCGGATATCGCACTGCGCGGCGAGGAAAAAGAAGTTTTCACCGAGGTGGAAAAACTGCATATGGTGGACGTGTACTTCATGTTCCGCGCAGGGTTTATTGCAAGGGATTGGTGCCTTGTGATCGCGGCACTGAGCCTGATCGGCGCATTCTTCCTTGCAAAGGAAAATTTTGCAAAGCGTTGTGCAAAGAGCATGCTTGTAACCTACGGCGTGATGGCGGCGGTGCTGGCAGTGGTGATCTTTTGGGTCAGCCGCGACTTTACCCGTGCGTTTTTCTTCTTCCACGAAGTGAGCTTTTCCAACGACATGTGGCTGCTGGATCGTTCCATCCACGTGCTGATCAACCTTGTGCCCGAGGTGTATTTTTCCACCATCGCGCGCGATATCATGCTGATTTTTGCAGCAGGCATTGTGCTGATCTGTGTGCTTTGCGTGCTTGCACTTACCCGTAGAAAGAAGGTGGATGAAGGTGCCCTATAACAGCAACGTTGCCCTTTGGAAAAAGGAGCTTTCTCGATGTCAGGATCTGACGATTCTGGCACTTGAATCTTCCTGCGACGACACCGCATCCGCTGTGGTGAAAAACGGCCGCATCATCCTTTCCGCCGATGCGGACAGCCAGATCATGGAACATCGCAAATACGGCGGCGTGGTGCCCGAGGTTGCGGCACGAAGTCACCTGCGCTCCATCGACGACGTGGTGGATCGCGCCATGGAAAATGCAGGCGTTACCTTCGATGATATCGATGCCATTGCCGTCACCTGCGGCCCCGGTCTTGTGGGCGCACTGCTTTCGGGCGTGTCCTGTGCCAAGGCACTGGCATTTTCCCGCGGTATTCCGCTGGTGGGTGTGCATCACATCAAAGGTCACATCGCAGCTTCTTATCTTGAAAGAGAAGATTGGCAGCCGCCCTTTATCGCACTGGTGGTATCGGGTGGACACTCCCACTTAGCTCTCGTGCGCGATTATGATGATATCGAATGGCTCGGTCGTACCCGCGACGACTCCGCAGGGGAGGCCTTTGACAAGGTGGCACGCGTGCTTGGTCTGCCGTACCCCGGCGGTCCCGAGATCGACCGTCTGGCAAAACAGGGTGATGCTTCCGCCATTCGCTATCCCGTGGCAAGCGTGAAGAACGCACCCCTTGATATGAGCTTTTCAGGGCTCAAGACCGCAGTCATCCAAAGCGTTGAAAACATGGCATTGGCAGATGGCAGCATCTCCTCCAACGCAAGATTCATCGAAGCGGCAAGCGGTCACTCCCGGGCGGATATCGCCGCCAGCTTCCAGAAGGCTGTGGTGGATGCACTGTCTTCCCGCGCACTTCGTGCCATGGATCAGACAGGCGTGCGAAAGCTTGCCGTCGTGGGCGGTGTTGCCAGCAACAGCGCACTGCGCAATCGGATGGAAGAGCTTTCCCGTCGCCGCCACTTTGATCTTTGCATTCCCAAGCCTTCGCTTTGCACCGACAACGCGGCAATGATCGCATCGGCAGGGTATTACGCCATCCGCGCAGGCAAACTGCACGACATGACGCTGAATGCCGCCGCAGTTTTGGATATTAGTCACTAAGGTTTACAATTAAAACAAAACCCCGTATTTCCTAAGAAATACGGGGTTTTTCTTATCTAAACTTTTGGTTTACAATTAAACTTTATGCCTGGGGGATGAACTTTTCAAAGATGATCACGTCGGCGTACTGAAGCGCACGGTCTGCCTGCTCCTGAGAACGAATCGTCCATGCCAAAATGGGCATACCGCGCTTTTTGCAGCGTGCGACGGCACGGTTGGGCAGGTTGGCTGCCTCAAAGGAGACGAACTGTGCGTGGTTGAAGGGCAGCATCAAAAGGTGCTTGCCGATGAAGCGCACGAAGAAGGAGTACTTCTCCTCATCCTCAAAATTGCTTGCCAGCTGACCTGTGACAATGTGGGGGGCATGCTTGCGCATCCAGCCCACCACGTAGGGGTCAAAGCTCTTGATGACAAAGTTTCCTTTATACTCTGCCAGCTGTGCCACCAGCTTTTCTTCCAGCACGCCCACTTCGTAGCACTTGTCCTTCTTGATCTCGATGACAAGACCCACGCGCCCTGCCACCATATCCAGTACTTCCTGCAATGTGGGGATGCCTTCTTCCGTGCCGCAAAGCTTCAAGCCGCGCCAGGTGTCACGGTCGCAGGCGGTGATAAGGATGTCCTCGCCGGTAACGCGCTTCATATTTTCATCATGCACCACCACGATCTCGCCGTCGCGGGTCAAATGCACGTCCAGCTCCAGATTATAGCCTGCCTGTGCACCGCGCACAAAGGCGCCGAAGGAGTTTTCGGGGTACTGGTCGTTATGCAGACCACGATGGGCAATGGGGGTATCGGTGAGCCAAGAAAGATTCATATGTTCCGTCCTTCTTTCCTATATATAAATGCTACGATGTTGTATTCGACAGCGGCGGCGGATTTCCTTGGCATTTTGCAGGAATTGCCGCATAGATAAAAAAGAGGTGGTTGCATGAAACGATACATTGCCATTGCGCTTGCGTTTGTTCTGACGGTTGTCCTTTTGGGAGATTTTGGTTCGGCGCAGGCGGCAGGGGAGATTTTGCCCCATCCCCTGGCAGGAAAGACAGTTTTGATCGATGCAGGGCATGGCGGCATCGATGCAGGCGCGGTGGGCTGGGTGCTTGGCGCGCGCGAGGATGAGTTGAACCTTGCCATCGCCCAAAAGCTGCAGAAGTTGTTGGAAGAAGCAGGGGTCACCGTGCAGATGACACGCGAGAATGACGGTGGTCTGTACGACGAAGACACCGCCTCGGGGGAGCAGAAGCGGCAGGACATGCAGCGCCGCGCGCAGATGATACGGGAAACGAATGCGGACTACGTTATCAGCATCCACATGAATTGCTTTACTTCCTCGGATGCCTTTGGCGCGCAGGT
>JAGBGW010000096.1 GCA_017935825.1 Clostridia bacterium | reverse complement strand
GAATATGCGCTTTTCGAAGACTGCATCCCTAACCCCACCACCAAGTCCACCTTGGAGCTTGGCGCATACGCACGCAACTTTGCACCCGATTTCATCGTGGCGGTCGGCGGCGGCAGCGCACTTGATGCAGGCAAGGCAGCTGCTGTCATGGTTGCAAACCCCGAGTACGGCATTTCCGACCTGTATTCTCCGCCCTATGCAAATAAGCCCATCCCCACCATCACCATCCCCACCACCGCAGGCACCGGCAGCGAGATCACCTTCTACAGTGTTCTGCTTCTGGAAGATAAGAACTTCAAAAAGAGCTTCGGCGACATTTCCATGGCACCTGTTATGGCAATGCTTGACCCCCGCTACACTGCATCCATGCCCCGTCGTGTCACCATCGACACCGCTGTGGACGCACTGTGCCACTGCATCGAAGGTTATCTTTCCACCGCAAACAACTACATGTGCGGTCTGTTCACCCGCGAGGGCTTCCGCCTGTTTGCAAAGGTTTATGACCACCTGATGAGCGGCGAGCTGACACTGGACGACCGTGCAGATTTGATGATGGCAGCACTTTACGGCGGCTTCTCCATCAACCTGTCCCGTACGCTGGCAGTCCATTCCATGGGCTATGCCCTCACCGTAGACAAGAACCTGCCCCACGGCCGCGCAAACGGTCTGGTGCTGGCAGAGTACGTAAAGCTGATCCATGAATCGCTCCCTGAAAAGGTCAACGAGATCATCGCACTTTGCGGCTGCCCCAACATCGACGACTTTGCAGACTACATCGGCAAGCTTCTTGACGACAAGACCGAGTTCACCGCAGAGGATATCGATCGCTACGTGGCAGCATCCGCAGCAGAATCCATCCGCCGCGCAAATCCCATCGACATGACCGAGGCAGATGTGCGCCGCGTGTTGGAGAGAAGCCTGCTTAAATAAGTCGACGAATTTGCTTCGCATCTTCGTCGAGGTTTTCAGTGTTTTACTGTCGCCTTTCAGGCTCCCGGGCGTAAAACACCGCAAGGAAAGAAAACCTTCGGTTTTCATCCGTTTCGGCGTACATGCCGCCGAAGCCGGAACATAAATGAAGGGTTGCACCCTTCATAATCCTGCTAAATTACAAAAAGACCTTTCGTTTTGCCAACACAAGATGGAAGGTCTCTTTATTTTTCATATTTCTTAAGAAATTTACGCTTCACACAATTCATTTTTATGATAGGATACACATAGAAATATTAAAAACGACTTTTTCGGAGGTTCTGTTATGGGACTTGCTGTTTCGTGGTCAAGCATCGCCTGCTATGTGGTGGGGCTTGCCGCACTGTTTCTCATCGGTAAACTGCTGACCAAACCCATCAAGTGGATCTGGAAGCTGGTCTGCAACGCGCTGCTTGGCGGTCTGCTGTTGATTTTGGTCAACATCGTCGGCAGTTTCTTTGACTTCGTCATCACCATCAACCCTGTCACGTCGCTTATCGCCGGTTTTCTTGGCGTACCCGGCGTGGTGCTGCTGATTTTCCTGACACTTCTTTTTTAATTACGAGGTATCCCCATGGTCGTTTCCTGGCAAAGCGTGCTGGACGAAATTTCTCAATGTGAAAAATGTGAGTTGTGCCGCACCCGTACCCACACCGTTCCCGGTGAGGGCAATTACCATGCCCGCGTGATGTTTGTGGGCGAAGGTCCCGGCGCAGATGAGGACCGCATGGGCCGCCCCTTTGTGGGACGGGCAGGTCAGCTGCTGGACAAGATGATCGCCGCGATGGGCTTAACGCGCGAGGAAGTCTACATCGCCAACGTGGTCAAATGCCGTCCGCCCCAAAACAGAACGCCGCTGCCGGAGGAAACATTCGCCTGCCTACCCTATCTTCGGGCACAGTTTGCGCTGATCCGTCCCCAGATCATCGTCTGTCTTGGCGCAACGGCGGCAAAGGCGCTGATCAATCCCGAACTTTGCATCACCCGTGACCGCGGTGTGTGGGTGGAAAAGAAAGGTGTGTGGATGATGCCCACCTATCACCCTGCCGCACTGCTTCGCGATGTGTCCAAAAAGCGCGAGGCATGGGAAGATCTGCAGCTGGTCATGGCAAAACTCAAGGAGCTGGAAAATGAGCAATAAAGCGCACTATCTTTCTGTTTTATATGAAAAATCCCGTGAGGATTTGAGAGAATTCGTGGTATTCGGGCAAAGCGTTTTCGGCGTGGGCGATCCCGATTCCCCCATCGTGTTCATCGGCGAAGCCCCAGGGCGCTTCGAGGCAGAACAAGGCATCCCCTTCGTGGGCGCTGCAGGCAAAAACTTAGATGAATTGTTTGCATCCTGCGGCGTGAAGCGGGAGGAGATCTACATCACCAACGCAGTGAAATTCCGTCCCGTCAAGGACGGCGCACGGGAAGGCACTTACACCAACCGTGCCCCCAACAGAAAAGAACTGGAGGTCTGTCACGATATCCTCATGGCGGAACTTTCCATCATTCAGCCCAAAATCGTGGCGACTTTGGGCAACGTGCCCCTTCGTGCCATCTACCAAAAGGGTGCACCCACCGTAGGCGACGTGCACGGACAACTGCTTCGCGATGACAGGTTTCCCTTCGCCATCTTCCCCTTGTATCACCCTGCAAGTGTGATCTACAATCGCTCCCTTGCAGAGACTTTGGAGCAAGACATGGCGCGCCTTGCCCAAATCCTGAAGGCTTAATCATTTCTTTAACTTTCCTTCATCCCATCTTACTTTCCTCGTCACACAGCCATCAAAAACGCGGGGTATTATAAAGATGTCAACGAGATACTACCCCTCAAACGTTTGACAAACCATACCTCCTCCATAAACAAACAAAGTACAGACTCTTTTCGCGTGAAAAGGGTCTGTACGCATACAAAAGGAGTATTTTATGAAGAAAATTCTCTGTTGTCTTCTTGTGCTGAGTCTGTTTTGTGTTGGCTGTGTCACTGCCCAACCGGCTGCCACAACAACGCTGATCGAGCTTTCCGACGACGGCATCACGGTGGACGGCAAACCTGCCAGTGAATCGGCAGATTCCGCCGTGTACATCGCCCACGACATCGCCTATTACGAGGACAAAGAAAGCTACGAAAGCGGCAACCCTTACGGCGAGGGCACGGAAGATGAGCGCCACACGCAGGCACAAGCCGATGCACACACCGTGGTGCACATCACAAAAGCAGGCGACTATCACGTGACAGGCACGCTTTCCCAAGGGCAGATTTTCATCGGCCTTGGTGAGGATGCAGAAGATGACGAAACTGCCGTCGTCAACTTGATTTTAGACAACGCGGACATCACTTGCAGCGTCGCACCTGCCATTGTGTTCCGAAACGTCTACGAATGCGGCGATAAGGATAATGCACAGGCAGAAGTCTCCACCCAAAAGGCAGGTGCCAACCTGATCCTTGCACAAAACAGCGTGAACCACATCACAGGGTCCCATGTGGCAAAGATTTTTGAAGATAATGCAGAAGAAGAAAAACTGCTGAAAATGGACGGCGCCATCTATTCCTACCAGTCCATGAACGTGGACGGCTCGGGTGAGCTGTATCTCGTGGCTGACAATGAAGGTCTGGATACGGAAATGCACCTGACCATCAACGGCGGCTATCTTCGCATTGTCAGCCAAAATGACGGCATCAATACCAACGAAGACGGCGTGTCCGTCACCACCATCAATGACGGCGATATCCGCATTCTTGCAGGATTGGGCGAAGAAGGCGACGGCATCGACTCCAACGGATGGATCGTCATCAACGGCGGTACGCTGATCACTGCGGCAAACCCTGCGGCAGATACAGGTCTTGACTGCGACATGGGCACGCAGATCTTCGGCGGCACGGTACTTGCACTGGGCAGCGCTATGGACGGTGCAGAAGCCGCCGCCGATCAGCCCGTGTTGAACCTGCGCTTTGCGCAAGGCTTTGACAGTTCTTCCCCCATTGTGATAGAAAACCAATCAAGCGAAGCAGTTTTTGCCTATGACCTTGCCTGTGACCAAACCTTAAATCAGGCACAGCGCAATTACACCTCCGCCATTTTCTCCAGCCCCGATGTCAAACAGGGTGACGAGCTTACGATTTACACCGATGCCGTCATTCAGGGCAGTCATCTGGACGGTCTGTATGAAAGCATCATCTCCCATGCAAATGGTACCGCCCTCTCCCACGGCGGTGCAGGCAGCATGATGGGCATGGGCGGCATGCGCCCCGACATGGGTAACATGCAGATGCCTGAGGGCGAAGCACTCGAAATCCCAGAGGGTATTCAGATGCCGCAGGAAGCGATTCGTCCCAATGGTGACATCCCCGAACCGTCCGAAGGCATGGAAGAAACAGAACGTCCCCAGATGCCCGAAGGGATGCAGCAAGGCGAGCCGCCCGAAGGCTTTGAACAGGAACAGATGCCGATGGAAGGTGAAACTTCCTCAATTTTCTTAATTGATTCGCTTAACTGTATTTTTAATAATGTAGAGTAACACCCCCTCAGCCTCACTTTGTTCGACAGCATCCAGGTTGCAAGATAGTCGCCTTTCTCTCTGCCGTTCGAAATTCTCCTTCTTGCTAACCAACCTACGCCTCCCTTTTTCGCCCACAGGGCGCGGTCGGCTTCGGTTCCCCCGCTAAAGCAGGGGAGCCTTTTTCGTTTGAAAACAAAAAACAGTCCGCATCAAATGATACGGACTGTTTCTACTTTTTTGACAAATCAAGCGTTGCCGCAAGGCAACTCATCACTCAAAACTCATACCTTGCCGGCGGCAATCATAACTTGAGTTTTGCGAAGCAAAACTCACTCGCCGGCTTTTTGAGCATTTCTTGCCTTGACTGCTGCACGAAGACGGGCTGCTGCATCCAGTTCCTTCTTGCGAAGACGGATATGGGTGGGGGTGATCTCCACCAGCTCGTCATCTGCGATCCATTCCATTGCCTGCTCCAGGGACAGCTGGCGCGGAGGCACAAGGCGCAGAGCCTCGTCGCTGCCGGATGCACGCATGTTGGATACATGCTTGCGCTTGCAGACGTTGACGTCGATGTCCTGGTTTCTGGGGTTCTCGCCCACGATCATGCCTGCATAGACCTTCTCACCTGCGCCGATGAACAGCACGCCGCGCTCCTGCGCGTTGAAAAGACCATAGCTGACAGCTTCGCCGCCTTCGGTCGCCACCAGTGCGCTGTTGCGGCGCTCGGGGGGCAGCTCGGTGATGGGAGCATAGCCATCGAAGGTGGAGTTGATGATGCCCTCGCCGCGGGTCTGGGTCATCATCTGGGAACGGAAGCCCATCAGTGCCTGAGAAGAGATGGAGAACTCAAGACGGGTGCGGTCACCGGGCGCTGCGGACATGTTGAGCATTTCAGCCTTACGTGCGCCCATCAGCTCGATCATGGTGCCTGCGTATTCCTGGGGTACGTCGATGAGCACCTTTTCCATGGGCTGCTGCATGACGCCGTCGATTTCCTTCAAAATGACGTTGGGCTTGGAGATCTGGAACTCATAGCCCTGACGGCGCATGGTCTCGATCAGAACAGACAGATGAAGCTCGCCGCGGCCGGAGACACGGAATGCCTCGGCGGTGTCGGTATCTTCAACTTTCAAAGAAAGGTCGCTTTCCAATTCACGATACAGACGCTCGCGAAGGTGACGGCTGGTGACGTAGGTGCCTTCCGTACCTGCAAGGGGAGAGTCGTTGACGGAGAATACGACGGACAGCGTGGGATCGGAGATCTTTGCAAAGGGCAGCGGATTTTCGGTGCCAAGCTCGCAGATGGTGTCGCCGATGTTGACGCCTTCGATGCCGGAGACAGCAACGATGTCGCCTGCCATGGATTCTTCAACCTTCACGCGGCCCAGAGCCTCAAACTGGGAAGTCTCAAGGATCTTGACCGTACGGGAAGTGGTCTCGCCATAGCGGCAAAGGGTGACAGTCTGGCCGGGGCGAACGCGGCCATTGACGATGCGGCCGATACCGATACGACCAACAAAAGTGGAAGAGTCGATGGTTGCGATCTGTGCCTGAAGCGGTGCATCGGGATCACCCTCGGGTGCAGGGATGCTCTCCAAAATGGTGTCGAACAAAGGCACCAGAGTATCGCCTACGTCATCAGGGGTAAGACCGGAGCGGCCTTCGCGTGCGGATACAAATACAAAGGGTGCATCAAGCTGATCATCGGATGCATCAAGGTCCATCAGAAGTTCCAGAACCTCGTCCACCACTTCCTCACAGCGGGCATCGCGGCGGTCGATCTTATTGACCACGACCACAACCTTCAGGCCTTCTGCCAGCGCACGTTCCAATACGAAACGGGTCTGGGGCATGGGACCTTCAAATGCGTCGACCACAAGCAGTACGCCGTCGACCATGCGAAGGACACGTTCCACCTCGCCGCCGAAGTCAGCGTGGCCGGGAGTGTCAACGATATTAAACTTAACGCCTTTCCAGTGCAGAGCGGTGTTCTTTGCAAGGATGGTGATGCCGCGCTCGCGCTCCAGATCGCCGGAGTCCATAACGCGCTCTGCCACGACCTGATTGTCACGGAAGGTACCGCTCTGGCGCAGCATAGCATCAACCAGGGTGGTCTTACCGTGATCAACGTGGGCAATGATTGCAAGGTTTCTCAAATCTTCTCTGATCACTGGTTTCATCTCCGAATTCACGTAATTTCAGATTCTATATAAACAGAAGTCCAAACGATATTTTATTCCATTGACGGCATGATGTCAAACCGTATACAGATTTTTTTGCCGAATGTTTTCTTCGAATGTAAAATTTTGTGTAGATCACGCTTTTCCGCACAACTTTTACATGATATACTTGTGTTAATAATGGATACAAAAGTATCACCATCGGACTATTTCTGTTTCAATTTTTATATCGAAAGGACGGTTTTATATGGCCCGTATTCTGATCAGCCCCGGCCGCTATATTCAGGGCAAGGGCGAACTTGCAAACATCGCAGAGTATTCCCAGGCACTCGGCAAAAAGCCCTTGGTGGTGGCATCGGCAAACGGTCTTTCCCGCATCCGCGGCACCATCGACGAAAGCTATGCAAAAAAGGAAATTGCGCCCGTGTATCAGGCATTCGGCGGCGAATGCTGTGATGACGAGATCAACAAGCTCGTCTCCTGCGCAAAGGAAAACGGCTGCGATTACCTCATCGGCTGCGGCGGCGGCAAAACGCTGGATGCCGTGAAGGCAGCAGCACACATTTTGTCCTGCCCCGTGGTCATCTGCCCCACCATCGCATCCACCGATGCACCCTGCAGTGCGTTGGCGGTGATCTATTCCCCCGAAGGCGTGTTCGACCGCTACTGGTTCTTCCCCAAAAATCCCGATATCGTCCTTGTCGACAGTGCTTTGATCGCACAGGCACCTGCAAGACTGCTTATAAGCGGCATGGGCGATGCACTTGCAACCTACTTTGAGGCGCGCGCATGTGTAACAAGCGGTGCTTCCACCTGCGCAGGCGGCGCAGCCACCAAGGCGGCATTTGCTGTGGCACAGCTTTGCTATGAAACACTGCTTCAGGACGGCATCAAAGCGGCGCTTGCCATGCAGTCGGGAGCATGCACACAGGCTGTGGACAACATCATCGAGGCAAACACGCTGCTGTCGGGCCTTGGCTTTGAATCCTGCGGTCTTGCCGCAGCCCATGCCATCCACGACGGTTTGACGGTACTGCCCGCATGCCATCACCTCTATCACGGTGAAAAGGTGGCATTCGGCACGCTGGTGCAGCTGATTTTGGAAAACGCCTCCATGCAGGAAATCCAGACCGTACTTTCCTTCTGCAAGAGCGTGGGTCTTCCCACCTGCTTCAAGGCACTTGGTCTTGAAGACGTCACTCGCGAAGAACT
>JAGBGW010000095.1 GCA_017935825.1 Clostridia bacterium | reverse complement strand
GATGTTCAAAAGGTGCTTGACGCCAACGTTTTCGGAAACGCTGTTGCCGCCCCAGGAACCGCAGCCGAGGGTAAGGGAAGGTGCAAGACGGAAGTTGTAGATATCGCCGATGCCGCCCTGAGAAGAAGGCGTGTTGACCACGATGCGGCAGGTCTTCATTCGTGCTGCAAAACGAGCGATCTTCTCTTTTTCGGAAAGCTCGTTCAAATAAATGCTGGAAGTATGGCCAAAGCCGCCGTCCTGTACAAGACGGTCTGCCTTATCCATTGCCTCTTCAAAGGTCTTTGCACGGTACATTGCAAGTACGGGAGAAAGCTTCTCATGTGCAAATTCTTCGGAAAGCTCCACAGACTCCACTTCGCCGATGAGGATTTTGGTGGCTGCAGGCACTTCAAAGCCTGCGATCTTTGCGATGTTTGCGGCGGACTGACCGACGATCTTTGCGTTCAAAGCGCCGTTGATGATGATGGTGCGGCGCACCATGTCAAGTTCTTCCCCTTCAAGGAAATAGCAGCCGCGCTTTTCAAACTCATCGCGCACCTGATCGTAGACAGAGTCCATGACGATGACGGACTGCTCGGATGCGCAGATCATGCCGTTGTCAAAGGTCTTGGAATGGATGATGGAGCTGACGGCAAGAAGGATATCTGCCGTGTCATCGATGATGGCAGGGGTGTTGCCTGCGCCAACGCCGATGGCGGGCTTACCGCTGGAATATGCTGCCTGCACCATGCCGGGACCGCCGGTTGCAAGGATGATGTCGCTCTTTCGCATAACCTCATGGGTCAGTTCCAAAGAAGGCACGTCGATCCATGCGATGATACCTTCGGGCGCGCCAGCCTTCACTGCTGCTTCCAGCACGATGCGGGCTGCCTCGATGGTGGATTTCTTTGCTCTGGGATGGGGACTGATGATGATACCGTTTCTGGTCTTCAAAGCAAGCAGAGTCTTGAAAATCGCAGTGGAGGTGGGATTGGTGGTGGGAATGACTGCCGCCACAATGCCGATGGGTTCTGCAATGCGCTGCATGCCGTAGGAATCGTTTTCTTCCACCACGCCGCAGGTCTTTACATCGCGGTATGCGTTGTAGATATACTCGGATGCATAGTGGTTTTTGATCACCTTATCTTCCACGATGCCCATGCCGGTCTCCTGCACTGCCATCTTGGCAAGAGAAATTCGGGCACAGTTTGCTGCAGTTGCAGCTGCAAGGAAGATCTGATCCACCTGCTGCTGGGTGTACGTTGCAAACTCCTTCTGTGCTGCACGTACGCGAGCAAGCGTCGCATTGAGCGAGGGTACATCATTGACGATGGGATAATTTTCCATAATCTCAATCTCCTGTCTTAGCCATCTGTACGAATCCTTCTTCCTTCGTACTGGTACAGTATACTATATCTTTCAGGATATGGGAAATGCTTTTGTCGCATATAAGTATATCATTATCGATATAATTCAATCGTAATCATTCCTGTTGTTCTGCCTGAATATATTCGCCGCAGGTCTGCCACAGTTCCTTTACAAACAGTTCGTCCAATCGGCTGAAGACATATCCTTTTTTATATACCAGTACGTCCTTATACTCACGCTTTTCGTCCACGCAGTTGAGCTGAACCAGGCCATACTCGTCCAATATGCTTTGCGGTACGGGCGATACCCACATCACGGTATTGGGCACACGGCGCAGCAGTTCATACTGGCTGGTGCGTTCAAATACATAGATGCGCTTGTCGATGGAATCCACATACTCTGCCTTTCGCACCTGCGCCATGGGCATGGCAGGCACATAGGGGTCTGCGTGGGCAATTTCCACATAGTCATTCAGATCCGCATAGCGAAGGTCCTTCTTCTGCGCCAAAGGATCGTTTTTTGACATCAGCGCCATGTAGCGGAAGGTAAAAATCGCCTCGCCCGTCAGTCCTTTTTCTTCCAGCATCATGTGGAATTGCTGCTCATGAGCGCTTTGGTAGCGGATCAGTCCCAGATTGTAGCCCGATTCCATGATATTGCGGATGGCGCGGACGGTGTTTGTTTCCTTATAGAAAATCTCCGTGGGGCGCGTACGGTCGATCTTCTGGGCAAAACGGACGAATGCCTCGCCTGCATAGGTTGCACGGGGCACGGAAATGGAAAAGCGCTGCTTTGCCTGCTCGCCGTGTTTGAACAGGGACTCCACTTCCTCCATCTGATTTAAAATGCGCCGTGCGTAAACCAAAAACTCTTCCCCTTCACGGGTCAGCGTAATGCCTTTGGGCGAACGGTTGAACAGTACCACCCCCAAAGATTCTTCCAGTTCCTTGATGGCACGGCTCAGGTTCGGCTGGTTCATGTACAGGTTTTCCGCCGCCTTGCTGATGGAATGGGTCTGTGCCACTTCCACCACGTATTTCAGCTGCATCAGATTCATTCTGCTTCATCTCCTTGATCGGTCTGCATACTCATTATACAACAGGATCACTTTCTGTTTCTATAATTCCACATACCACCGTGTCAGTCCTGCCTGAATTTTCTTGTCAGTTTTTTAACGCGATTTTTCTTTGCTGTGTCAGAATTTTAACATATAATGTAAACAGAGACATTTGGCAGCGCGTGCCATATTAAAATTTCAAAGGAGAAAACCACTATGATGTCCCTTGTAATCATTGCGGCTTTATTTGCGTTGGCGTATGTTGCCTACAACTACTTAAACGTGAAAAAGCTGGACGAAGGAACAGAAAAAATGCAGCAGATCGCCTCGGCGATCCGCATCGGTGCCAATGCGTTCATCAACTATGAATACAAAGTCATAGCCTTGGTGGCCGCCATTATCATTGTACTGATCTGCATCCTGATCTCCTGGCAAAGTGCCGTATCGTTTTTGATCGGCGCACTGATGAGCGCCTGTGCAGGCTACATCGGCATGAAGGTGGCAACCTATGCCAACGTACGCGTTACCAATCGTGCACGGGAAACAAAGAGCCTTGGCGAAACGCTTCGCGTGGCATTTCGCGGCGGCTCGGTCATGGGCCTTTCCGTGGCAGGTTTTGCACTGCTTGGCATCTTTATCGTCTATATCGTGTTCGGTAAGATGTTGGGCCAGCTTTCCATCGAAGCCATCAATTCTTCCCGTCCCAACTGGCTTGGCATCGATGCAAACTTCACCATGACGCTTTCCTGCTACGCACTTGGCTGTTCCACCATCGCCATGTTCAACCGCATCGGCGGCGGCATCTACACCAAGGCTGCCGATATGGGCGCTGACCTGGTGGGCAAAACAGAGGCAGGCATTCCCGAAGATGACCCCAGAAACCCTGCGACCATCGCAGATAACGTGGGCGACAACGTGGGCGACGTGGCAGGTCTGGGTTCCGACCTGCTGGAAAGCTTCGTGGGCGCCATTCTTGCAGCAAGCATCCTGTCCGTCCACCTTTTCCTGACGGCACAGTTCAAGGGCTATACAATTTCCGACGCACAGCTGGTACGGGTGCTCTCCTACCCCATCCTGTTTGCTGCACTTGGCCTGATCGCCTGCGTGCTTGGCGTAGCTTCCCTTGTTCATAAGAAGAATATCTCCGAGCATCCCCACAATGAGCTGAACTTTGCAACGTGGATCTCCGCAGGTTTGACGCTGGTATTCGGCATCGTGCTTTCGCTGGTACTCTTCCGCAAGGACGCAATGCTGATGGAAGCCTTCGGCTTTAAAGCAGGCTGGATCTCTCCGCTTGTATCCGCAGGCGCAGGTATCGTCAGCGGCATCGTCATCGGCATGCTGGCTGAGTACTACACAAGTTATGATTACGATCCCACCCGCCGCATTGCACAGGCTTCCAAGGAAGGTCCTGCGCTGACCATCACCCAGGGTCTTGCAGTTGGTATGCGCTCCTGCATGCTGCCGTTGATCGTGCTTTGCGCTGCACTTGTTGTGGCATACGCGGTATGCGGTCTGTACGG
>JAGBGW010000094.1 GCA_017935825.1 Clostridia bacterium | reverse complement strand
TCATATTGTAATTCCTTCCTGAATAAGTATCTGTTCAATCTTGTTGGGTTGATTATAGCATAGATTGATAAAGATTTCCGCAATAAGAAAAACCCAAGCTGGGGTGACTTGGGTTCTTCGTGTCAGTTGATAAACATAATAGGATGTCTGCCAAAATGAAATCTTATCAAATCATCACACAGTTCCTATATCTTTTCCATCTGGCGCAATAATATGCCCTTCCAAATGGTAACCATCTTCGCAAAGGAATAATTTAAAATCATACTCAGAGATGCGATTTTTATCGATGGGCTCTGTCAGATTAGGAAGGTCGTAATTGCTTGGTTCATTACCACCACCATACGCAATCAAAATGAGAAAGAACTTTTTGAGATATTCCCAATCATGCGGTGTGATGGAATCATTGAATACTTCCCACAGAATATGATCGTACAGAGTTTCTCCCTCGGATAGTAAATTCGGGTTGGCACCAAATTCAAAGAACATTCTGACTATTTCTAGTCTCTGCTGAACTTCGTCCTCCATTTCTTCCCACAAGAAATGCAAATCATAAAGCGCAGAGCCATTAATTAAATTCGGGAAGTCTAAATTTGGATCTGCACCATTTTCCAAAAGCAATCGAACAGCTTCGATATTGTTGTTTTCTGATGCCTCATACAAGTAAGTAGTAGAATGACCATTCAAATTCAAAATAGGCTTGTTGAGGTTTGGTATATTCTCGATTATCTGTCGTGCAAGTGAACAATCGAAAGTTTTACACTTGAACATCTTCAGTAATTCGGCATTTCCTACGCTGTATGTTTCCTGTTCTGGATTCAATTTGTCCACCTCCGTTGTTCTTTTTTAAATTATAGCATAAATCATTCATTTTAGCAGGAACAGATAAATTTGAAAAACAAAAACCCAGGTCGGGTGACTTGGGTAAGCACAATCAATGATATACCGCTTACGCGGTATGATATACGGCATTTGCCGCATGATATATTCGTAAGAGACGAATATGATATAATATCCATTCCTACATACGCCGCAAGGCGTATATCATCTGCGCAAGCAGATATCATACCGAAGGTATATCACCCATTCCGTCAGGAATGGATATAATTGAAAAAGGCAAGTTTCTTTCGAAACTTGCCTTTTTCGTGGTGCGGATGAAGGGACTTGAACCCCCATGAAGTTGCCCTCACATGGACCTGAACCATGCGCGTCTGCCAATTCCGCCACATCCGCAGAGGATGTCGCCGATTTGGTGGAGAGAGGTGGATTCGAACCACCGAAGTCACTGACGACAGATTTACAGTCTGTTCCCTTTGGCCGCTCGGGAATCTCTCCATGTATCGGCGACGTTGTTTATAATACCAAAGGCGACCTTAAAAGTCAACCCATTTTTTTCAAAAATTTCGGAATTTCTTTTTTGAACTTTCCTGTTGGTTACAAGTGTGTCCGAACTGTTTGAATTGTTTACTGTTTGTTTACATAACTGTCTTGTTTGCGCATCTTGCCGACTTTTATAATATAAGCAGGCATAAATATGTTTTTTTGAATCTATCAACAACGGAGGCTACCCCATGGCACGATTGACCGACTCTTCCACGCAGAAATTCTCCGTGCTGATCCAGCTTTTGGACAGACGACTTCTGCGCCCCTTCTACACCCATTCTCATTACGGTCTTTCCCCCTTGCAGATCAATGTTCTGCTGCTGCTTTCGGGCAATGCATCCCCTTCCATGAGTCAGATCGCAACGCGCCTTGACATTTCCAAGCCCAACGTCACCCCCATCATCGACCGATTGATCCAGGACGGCTACGCGGTACGCACGGCAAATGAAAAGGATCGCCGCATCATCAACATCACCGCCACCGAAAAGGGTAAAAAGCTGATCTCCACCATCCGCAGCGATATGAGAAAGATGCTGCAGGAGCGCTTCTCCTCCCATTCCGAGGCAGAATTCGATGCTTTCATGAGTGCCATCGACACCTGCATCAAATTTCTGGAGACCATGGACGAATAAACTTGATAAAGAAAAGGGACGCAGGAAGTTCTTGTGTCCTTTCTTTTTTATGCGGCATTGATTTAACACGCATTATTTCGTATAATAATGCAAGAACAATCCTTGAACGGAGGCATTCGCTATGAAATATATCGTTATGATCGGCGACGGCATGGCCGATTTCCCTCTGGAAGCACGCGACGGCAAGACGCCGCTGGAGCTTGCAAACATCCCCTGCATGGACCGCATTGCAACCGAGGGTGAACTAGGCATCGTGCGCACCATCCCCATCGGCTGTCCGCCCGGAAGTGACACGGGCAACCTGTCCATCATGGGCTACAACCCTGCAAGCGTTTACACCGGCAGATCTCCTTTGGAAGCTGTCAGCCTTGGCGTGGACATGAAGATGACCGACATCGCATTCCGCTGCAATCTGGTCACCGTGTCCGATGCTGAAAACTTCGATGACCGCATCATGATCACCCACAGCGGCAGCGGCATCACCGACGACGAAGCACGCATCATTGTAAAGGATTTGAACGACTTTTTTGCACAAGACGGTCTTTCCTTCACCTTCGGCGCATCCTACCGCCACGTGGTCATTGCAGACGGCGAAGGTCTGGATGCTCGTGCGATCGTCACCCACGCACCCCACGATAATCTGGACAAAGCCCTTGGCGGCATCCTGCCCGAGGGTCCTTTGAGTGAGAAGCTTTCCGACTGCATCCGCCGCAGCATTCCCTTCCTTGAGAATCACCCTGTCAACCTTGATCGCGCCGCACGCGGTCTTGGCAAGGCAAACTGCATCTGGTTCTGGGGCGAGGGCAGAAAGCCTGCCTTGGAGCCTTTGACCGACACCACGGGCCTTTGCGGCAGCATTATTTCCGCGGTGCCCCTGCTGCACGGCATCGGTCAGCTGGCAGGATTGAAATCCATCTATGTGGAAGGCGCAACGGCGGACCTTCATACCAACTACACAGGCAAAATGCAGGCGGCACTGGATGCCATCCATCAGGGCGACGACATCGTCATCATCCACGTGGAAGCACCCGACGAGTGCAGCCATGACGGCGACATCGACGGCAAGATCTATTCCGTGGAGCAGATCGACCAGAAAATTCTCGTGCCTTTGATGGCTGCTTTGGAAGAGGAGGGCATCGACTACCGTCTTCTTCTGATGCCCGACCACGGCACCACCATCTGCACCCGTACGCATGATGCAGAGCCCATCCCCTATGCGCTCTACGACAGCACCTGCAAACGTCAGGGCGAAGCCCGCAGCTACAGCGAACCTTCTGCAAAGAACGCAGATACCTGGATCGATGACGGCTACACGCTGATCTATCGTCTGCTGCAGAAAGACTGATTCAACTTTCATACGGAACACAAAGAAGGCCTCCCGGCATATGGATGTAGTGGGTACACCACGAACCAGATGACAAGGAGGCCTTTTGAATGTTTTGTCAAACGCCCATCAATGCTTCAGGCTGTGCAAACACTGCACAGTATACGTCCGCCTGTCAGGATGACCTGTACATACTTGCCGAACGAATTTTTGACAGCTGCCGTTTGAAGAAGAAACTCACCGACGTCCGCCTGCAGGCAGAGAATCTTCGCCCCTGTGACGACTGCGGCAGTTGTGCTCCGCCCTGTCCGCCGCTGCGCTTTTTGGGTGGTTCCAGCGCCTGCAGTGATGTGGAACTGTGCGATCTTATCATCAGTGATGCTGATGATGCAAGCGGCTGCGGACATCACAAAAAACGTCACGACGGCTGCTGCAGCTGCGGTTGTGACGACGGTCTTCGCCGTGTCCGCGGCAAAGCCCACATTCCGCTGAATCTGTATTTTCAGGATTCCAACTGCAGAAGGTATGTGGGAGACGGCTGCGTAACGATCCACATCGACATTCTGCTGCGCATGCCCACCGATGCACAGATCCCGCCCAGAATCCGTACGCTGGGCAGCGCCATGTTCTGTGGCGGCTGTGAGTGCGATGACGGCTTCCACGCAACACTGGAGGCAGCTGTGTTCATCTTCGTGACAGGTACCGTCGCCATGCGCGTCACCGGTCAGACCGTGACCGACATCCCTGCCTGCAAAAACACGCCTGCAGGCAACAGCTGCTGCATCACCGACAACTGCCTGGATACCCTGCCCCTGTTCCCCGACCTTCGTATCGGCGGCTATGTGTTGAACCCAAAAGACCCTGCCTGCAATCCCCTTCTTTTTGCACCCGGCTCGTCTGCCTGTCCGCAAGCTGATTGAATTGCCGCTTCGGCATATACCGTTCAGTAAATCTTTACATGAAAAAAGTCATCCGAAGAAAACTCTTCGGATGACTTTTATACTTCATTATTATTGATCTTCCGGTGCGATATAGTTGCCTGTCAGGAACTGCTGGATCGCATTTTTGGAGTCGCTCATATTCGCAACAACATAACTCAAACCATTAATGGTATCGTAACGCCAGGAGCCATCCACGGGAATTCGCAGCTGTTCCAGTTCCACATTCTTAAATCGCAAGACCTGTATGCCTGCTGCCAA
Source organism: Clostridia bacterium (assembly GCA_017935825.1). GTDB lineage: Bacteria > Bacillota > Clostridia > Christensenellales > Maliibacteriaceae > RGIG9107. The sequence goes on along the minus strand of JAGBGW010000094.1, from coordinate 741 downwards.
TATTTCGTCTGCCGACATATTGGTGCGGACAAGATCTTTGCAATCATAGAAGATGCCGGGCCACTGCAGGATGCCAAGTTCAAGCACCTTGTACAGCATCGCTTCCATGACCTCACGCTGTCTGGACGTACGTTCAAAGTCACCGTTGCCGACTTTACGGATACGGGCATAGGCAACCGCCTGATGACCATCGAGCACCTGTTCGCCGGGTTCCGTCAGCCAATAGCCTTCCGGAGGCGTTTCACCTGCATAACCATAAACCTCCGTCTGATAGACATTAATCAAATCCATCTCTGCCTCCGTAATGGTCAGCGTAACGCCGCCGATACGGTTGATGATATCCGACAAACCATAGAAGTTTACGATGGCATATCGAGTCAGGTTGGTACCAAAATTCTCGTTGATGGTCCGCATCAGCGTTTCAATACCACCATAACCCGCGTAGACACTGTTGAGTTTGGTGCCGCCGCTGTAGCCTGCAGGTTTTACATAGATATCACGCATCAAAGACACAAGTCGGATACGTTGGCTGGTTAAATCCAGTGAGGCGATCATCATAACGTCCGTCAAGCCGTATTCGGAATTGATGTCGCGGGTATCCAGACCCACACAAAGGACATTAATGTAATCCTCGCCAAATTCCCAATCGTAATACTGTGCAGCATCTGCGCTGATGGCTTCCGTGGTAATGGCCACTTCTGTGGTATTACCATGCTCATCCACCCCTTGGGTGACCAGCTG
>JAGBGW010000093.1 GCA_017935825.1 Clostridia bacterium | reverse complement strand
AGTGATAGCTCCAGCCGTTGCCCTCACGGGGGAAGTCGATCCACTCGGGGTGACCGAACTCGTTGCCCATGAAGTTCAGATACCCTTCACCTGCAAGGGATGCGGTGAGGATTCTTATCATCTTGTGCAGTGCAATGCCGCGATCGATCACGGGGTCGTTGGCAAACTTGGACATGCCCGTGTACATATTGGCGTCACACAGGCGGAACATGATGGTCTTGTCGCCCACCAGCGCCTGATCGTGACTTTCGCTGTAGCCGATGTTCTTTTCCCTTGGACGGCGGTTGGTCAGCTCATACCAAAGGTGACCCATCTGCCAGTTGTCGTCGGAAACTTCCTTGATCAGCTTGATCCAAAGGTCGGGTACGCCCATGGCAAGGCGATAGTCAAAGCCGATGCCGCCGTCGCGGATGGCGATGCACATGCCGGGCATGCCGCTCATATCCTCAGCCACGGTAATTGCATCGGGGCGTATTTCGTGGATCAGCTCGTTTGCAAGCTGCATGTACGTCACAGCCTCGGTGTCCGTATTCATAGAAAAATACATGTCGTAGGACGTGAATGCACTTCCCAAACCATGGTCGTGATACAGCATGGAGGTTACGCCGTCGAATCGGAAGCCGTCAAAGTGGAACTCGTCCATCCAGTATTTGAGATTAGACAAAAGGAAGTGCAGAACCTCGGGCTTTCCGTAGTTGAAAAGCTTGGTGCCCCAGGCAGAGTGCTCACCCTTTGCGCCCTCGTGGAAGAACTGGTATGTGGTGCCGTCAAACTCGTTGATGCCCTCTGCAGTATTTTTCACTGCGTGGGAGTGCACCACGTCCAGCAGCACGGCGATGCCCATGGAGTGTGCCGTGTCGATCAGCTTTTTCAAGTCCACACTTTCCCCATAACGGGAGGAGGCGGCATAGAAATTGGACACCTGATAGCCGAAGGAGCCGTAATAAGGGTGCTCCATGATCGCCATCAGCTGGATGGTGTTGTAGCCAAGTTCCTTGATTCTGGGCAGGGTCTTTTCGCGGAATTCGTCATAGGAACCCACGCCGTAGGCATCCTGCGCCATGCCGATGTGGCATTCGTAGATGAAGGGCGTGTGGGGCGTACGGAAGCCTGCGTCCGTCCAGGGGAAGACGGCATTTGGCTCTTCCAGCACGGCGCACCATGTGTAGTCCATGGGGTCCTGCTCCACACGGGTGGCAAAAAGCGGAATGCGGCGCAGAGTCTGTCCCTGATGGATGACGATGGCCTGCACGTGCTGACCGGGTTTGAGAGTATCGTGGCCGTCCAGATACAGCTCAAACACGCCGTTTCCGATGGGGTTCATGCGGTGAGCATGGATATCCCAGTTACAGAAATCGCCGGTTAAATACATGTTTTCCGCCGCAGGCGCCCATTCACGGTACACCCAGCCGTTTTCTGTGCGATGGAAGCCAAAATAAACGTGTGCATTGGCAAAATCCCGCAGCTGACCACCATCGGGCAGAATGGTCTTACGCATTTGCTTGTAATGTGCCATGCGAAGGTTCAAGTCCTGCTCATAGGGCTTCAGATACGGGTCGATGTGTAAAATACGGTATGACATAAAATCCCTCCATGTTTCATGTGGGTGTCTTTGTAAAACGGTTTCTTCTATTTAGATGATACTGCGAATGTGCCCCAATGTCAAATGACAATGCATACAATTTACACGCTTGTTTTGTCGAGGAGGAAGGGGGACATGATTTCCCGTGGTATATACAAAAGCGCATCGCATACAGTAAAACAGGTGATAAACATGACGGATGTACAACAGCTGCAAATCAAAAAACTTGCATGGGTCCTGGTGGGTTTTCTTGTATCAGGAGCCCTGTGCGGACTCGTTTTTCAAAACGCGCCCGCAAACGAAAGCCGCGTGGACCTTCTTCGCATCTATATCGTCAGCCGTGCAGGCGGCATATCGGCATCGGACGTGTTCTTCCAAACCATGAAAAAGTCCCTTCGCACGGCGCTTCTTTGGGGCTGCGCGTGTATGTCGCGGCCGCTGTATGTGCTGGGGTGTGCGGCACTTGCGCTGGAAGGGTTCAGCTTTTCCTACACGCTTTTATCCATCCTGCGCCTGGGCGGAAGCGGCACGTGGCTGATCGTCCTGTGCATGTTTTTGCCGCAGAACCTTCTTTTGTGGTGTATTTTTCTTTTCATGGGGCTTTTCACCGCCCGTGTACTTGCCGCGCCGTCCGTGCAAAAAGAGCAGGTCACAAGCCGCTATGTACTTATGATGTTCTGCTGTCTTGCCCTTTGCATCCTTGTGTCCCTTTTGCATACGGTCTTTACATTGAAGCTGATGAAGCTTTTGCCCGTGGCGGTATAAAGAAAAATTCGGGTGGATATATTTTATAAAAAACGATGGGGGAGTTTGAATTGAGAAAAACCATTGCCTTGGTGCTTGTGCTGCTTTTTGTCCTTTTGCCCAACGCGGCATATGCGGCGGAGAAAGCCCCTGTGGAGGAACATTGCCGCGCTTATATCCTTGTGGAATCCAAAACAGGGGCGGTTCTGGCGGAATCCTGCGCCGACGACGTGATGCCCATGGCAAGCCTGACCAAGATGATGACACTGTTGATCCTCTTTGAACAGATCGCATCGGGGGACGTGAAGCTGACCGACACGGTCACCGTCAGCCAAAATGCCGCCGATACCACGGGTTCCAAAGCCTTCATCGATGCAGGGGCAAGCTATACCGTGGATCAGCTGATCCGCTCCATCATCGTGGGGTCTGCCAACGATTCCTGCGTGGCGATCGCGGAATTTTTATCGGGCAGCGAGGAAGCGTTTGTATTGAAAATGAACGAGCGGGCGCAGGCACTTGGCATGACCTCCACAACTTTTTGCAATGCAACAGGCTTGCCCCATGATAACCACGTTTCCACCGCACGGGACATGGCGGCACTTTCCTGCGCGCTGGTGCATCACGATATGTACTTTGACTACAGCACCATCTGGATTGACAACTTTGCCCATCCCTCGGGTCGGGAAACCATGCTTGCCAATACCAACAAGCTCATCCGCTACGGCACGGGCGTGGACGGCATCAAGACGGGCTTCACCAATGCGGCAGGGTTTTGCCTTTCCGCTTCAAGTGAGCGTGACGGCATGCGTTTGATCGCCGTGGTCCTTGGCGGCAGTACTTCAAAAGGGCGCTTTGAGCAGGCTTCCCAGCTTCTTGAATGGGGCTTTGCCAATTATGAATATAAGGAAGAACTTCTGCCGCCCGAAGAATTTTCTTTGCGTGTCAACATCACGGGCGGCAGGGAAGATTACGTTGACGTGGTGCCGGAGGAAAAGTTTATGCTGCTGATGCAAAAGGGAAGCGATGGGGAACTTATCCACCGCGTGGAATTGCCCCAATCCGTCGCCGCACCCATTGCCCAAAACCAGACCTTGGGTGTGTGGATCGTGGAGCATGAGGGGCAAGTGGTGGCAGAAATCCCATTGTCCACCACTGCCGCCGTGGAACGCGCCACCTTCAGCGATTGCCTGGAACGCATTCTAAAACTTTGGTACACCGGCAGCAAGACGGCAGAAGATGCAAAAGATATCGCGTGATTTACATCAAACGTTTTGGGGCGGATATGGAATCCGCCCCTACATTGTT
>JAGBGW010000092.1 GCA_017935825.1 Clostridia bacterium | reverse complement strand
GGGTAGGCGCAGGGGTTGATGTCACAGGCGTTTGCTGGGTTTGGGGCGTGGGTTCAGGTGTGGGGGTAACAGCAGTTTCCTGATCCTTATCTTTCTTGCAGCCGATCATAAAAATCAATGCGCATGCAAGCACGATCGCGATCCATTTTTTCATAACGTTTGATTTCCTTTCTGTTCTTTCATTGGTAATACATGTACCATAATGATTTGTGCACGGTTAAACACGCGGGGCAAAAACCATCTGCCGCCCATGCCGCGGCTGACGATGAGGCGATTTTTCTCTCTTCCGTCAGGATGCTGTGCACCCACGTACAATCCGCTTGTATAAGTGGGAAGTATTCCCTGACCTGGTGCATACAGTGCACCGATGAAGGGCAGCCGCACCTGCCCCCCGTGGGCGTGACCCGAAAACATGGCTTCAAATTCGCAGCCGTTGTAAGAATATTGTTCTTTCAAGGCAAAATTTTCAGGATAATGATCCAGCACAAGGCGGATGCCTGCGCCGTGGGAAAGTCCCCGAAGAAGATCGATCTGCTTTTGATTCGGCTGTGCGGTATGGAAGTGGCCGTGCATATTTGCGGCGGCATCAAGGCCTGCGATCGTCACCTGCTGACCTGAAATGTTCACGGTGCAAAGTTCATTTTCCAACACCTGCACGCCATGGCTACGCATCACATCCGTCAGGACATCGATGTTTCGGATGCGATATTCGTGATTGCCTTTGACATAAAAGCAAGGCGCGATGCAGCAAAATTCCAACAACAAAGCGTTAGTACGCACATTGCGGTTGCTGCTGCCTGTCTCATCAAAGACGTCGCCTGCAAATGCGATCATGTCGGGTTTTTGCTTCCTGACCAGTTTTTTTACATCCGTCAGCCAGGCATTTGCATGAAGGTCGCTTAAAAGTGCAATGGAAAATTCCTTTTGCACGCGATCGCTTTCAAAGGTAATATGCTGCACAGCGACGGTTTTATTCTGCCAGATATAGAATAGCGCCGCCGCCATGACGACAGCAACTGCCAAAATCCACCACATCGCCTCATCCCTCCTTTGACAACCGATATGCACGATGATACTATATTTCCATGGAATTTGCATCCATCCCTGAAAAAATCAATACAATTTTAAGGAGTTGTATCTTTTGAACAAACGAATCTTTGCCATTATCGCACTTGTTTTGTTTGCAATAGGACTGATCATCGGTGGCTATTGCCTGGTTGCCGATGCCAATGAGCTTGCTCCCTATGCGCTTTTGATGTGCGCACCCGGCGCACTGATGGCGTTTATGAACTACATGGCGCAAAAGCGCGCCGCCATTGAAGTAAAGGAAGAAGGAGAACATCATGAATCAGAAGTTGAGTAATCCCCTGCTGGAAGGTCAGCTGGACTTTATTGTGGAATGCGACAAGATGAAGAGTGTGCTTCGCCGCACCATGCTTGCCGACTATTCAAGAAGAGAAAACGATGCAGAACACTCCTGGCATCTTGCACTGACCGCCATGGTGCTGCAGCCCTATATGCCCGAACCTGTGGACATGGCACATGTGCTTTCCATGACAACGGTGCACGATCTTGTGGAAATTTACGCAGGCGACACCTTTGCCTTTGATGTGGAAGGCAATCGCGACAAGGCCGACCGTGAGGAACGTGCCGCAAACCGCCTGTTCACCATGCTGCCCCAGGCACAGGGTGAGTACTTCTACATGCTGTGGAAGGAATTTGATGAGTGCATCACCCCCGAGGCCCGCTTTGCCAACGCTTGCGACCGCATCCAGCCTTTCATCAACAACGTGGAAACCAAAGGTCACACCTGGCGCCTTGGCAACGTCACCCGATCTCAGGTGATGCGCCGCACCGGCCTTGTGCTGGAAGTTCTGCCTGTACTGGAAGAATACGTTTTCAACGCCATTGAAAATGCCGTTGCCCATGGCTGGATCATTGAAGACTGAATTTAAAAAAACACCGTTACGGTTTCTGCCGTAGCGGTGTTTTTTTGTTTTACTTAAAATTGATCTGGATCTTTGCAAAAAAGTCTTCCAGAAGAAGTCTTGCATTGGCATCCTTATAGACACGGATCTTGCGGTTGCCCTGATCGTGGATGTAGCGCCAGGTGCCCGGTTCCACACGGGGTGCAGGCACTTCGTCGTAGACATCATAAAGCTCATTTTCAAAAAGCAGCAGACCGATGGTGGGAGAATCGCCCAGACCCCAGACTTCACCGTGGGGCCAGTGCTGTTTGGCTGCCATTTTTCTATTGTACGCCACCATCTGTTCAAACAGGTATTTGCCAAGTTCGCCGCAGGGTTTGACGTAAAGCTGCAGCTGTGCAAGGGAAACAGAGACTTGTTTGTAGACATTCTTGGGCACCTGCCAAACGGGCATGGTGGAAGAAAACAGAATATTGACGGCGTTTACGTCCTGCTTCATGTTGAATTCGGAGCAGCCTTCGGGATAGTTGCCGCCGCCGATCCAGATGGCAGTCATCTTATCGCAGATCTTGGGCTCCATCAAAATGGCGGATGCAAGGTCGGTGATGCCGCCCAGACATGCGATATAAAGGGGACGGGGATCGTCCTTCATGGCAGTTTCCACGATGAACTTTGCACCATCGGATTCGATGGGCGTTGTCTCATTTTCCAGCGGATATTCGCTGCCCATGGCGATCTTATAATCGTCTGCCAGGTCCATCAGACCCAGCACCTTTTCAATTTCCGCATAGCTTGCCTTTGCGGTGTTGCCCACGCCGTATTCCTGCGGATTGCCGTTGAAATGGCCTGCCACGAAGCCTTCCACGATGCACTTGGGGGTCATCAGAAAGTGTGCGATGGCAAACTGGTCATCTGCCTCATTCTTTGCATCGGAATAAATCAGCACGCGCACCTGTTTGTTTTCAGGCACGTCATATTCAAGATTCCACGTTCTCATGGGTTCAGCCTCCGTAATTGATCTTCAGCTTGGAGAAGAAGTCTTCCAAAAGCAAACGGGCATTGGCGTCGTTGTAGACGCGAATTTCGCGATTGCCCTGATTATGGATGTACTTGAAGGTCTCGTAATCGATGCGGGGTGCGGAGATCATGTCGTAGACGTCCTCACATTCGCGCTCGAAAAGATGCACGCCGATGGTGGGAGAATCACCCAGACCCCAGGTTTCGCCGTGGGGCCAGTCCATACGCTCTGCGGTCTTATCGTTGTAAGCCACCAGCTGGTCAAACAGGTATTTGCCCAGTTCGCCGCAGGGTTCCACACGATCCTGCAGGATGCCGAGGGTGACGGAAACCTGTTTGTAGGTGTTGCGGGGGATCTGCCATACAGGCATATCGGAGCAGAACAGCACGTTTGCAGCTGCGACATCCTGTTCCATGTTAAATTCGCCCGTACCTTCGGGATACACACCGCCGCCGATCCACACAGCGGTCATGCGCTGGCAGATTTTGGGTTCCATCAAAATTGCGGAAGCAAGGTCGGTAATGGCGCCCAGACAGGAGATAAACAGCGGACGGTCGTCGTCCTCGCGCATTGCCTGCTCGATGATGAACTTCGCACCGTCGGAGATCTGCGGCGTTTTTTCATCTACCATGGGAAGTTCACTGCCCTTGACCACAGTGTATTCGCCTGCAAGACCCATCTTGTCCAGCACAAGGTTGACCTCGTCCATGCTTGCCTGTGCGGTATGGCCTGCGCCGTACTCCTGCGGATTGCCGTTGAAGTGACCTGCCACGAAGCCTTCCACGATAAATCGGTCAGTCATCAGGTGATGGGCGATGGCAAACTGATCATCCGCCTCGTTTTTGGCATCGGTGTAGACGATGATGCGGATCTTTTTCTTTTCCGGTACGGTAAACTTATAGTTCCACTTTTTCATAGACTTGTCCCTTTCAAAAAATTGGAATGAAAAACGATAACAATTGCTGGCTTTATTGTATAACAATGTACGATTTTCCGTCAACGAAAAAAAGCAGACGATTCACTCGTCTGCTTTTGTATTTTACTCTACGCGAAGCACGCGCCACCACTGGGCAGGTGCACATACATTCGCTGCATCCACCTTTTCTCCGCTTTGTACGTCGGTCAATACCACGTCTTCCAAAGGAAGGATCACATTCTGCGCCACAGGTGCGCGGTTGATCAGCACGATGCGCTTTTTGCCTTCTTTTTCGCGAACGAAGCACAGCACGTCACGCCCTGCATCGATGAATCTTACATCGCCGCCGCGAAGGGGTTCTTCCGATGCACGGACACGTGCAACATTCTGCACATGGGCAGTCAGGGTCTGATCCTCTCTTCCCCAGGGGAAGGTACGTCTGCAATAGGGATCGCGCATGCCCGTCACGCCTGCTTCATCGCCGTAGTAGACACAGGCGTTGCCCGGCAGGAAGAAAAGCGCCGCCATCATAAGGGAAAGTCTGCGCTTGCCCATGGCTTTTTGTTCCTGCGTGGGTTCCAGCGTCGCAAGCTGGGGTCTGGGCAGACCGGGGTCGTACATGC
>JAGBGW010000091.1 GCA_017935825.1 Clostridia bacterium | reverse complement strand
AGCACATTTGGATGAGGAATGTTCGAGAGATTTTGGTTGAAGAGGATTCGCCTTAACTGGACGTTAGGGTGAAACCGATGAGACCAAAAGATCCGGACAGAACCATCCAAATGCGGATCAGTTCGAGTCATGTGAGGTTAAAACAAAAAAAGATCGGAAGCAATTTGCTTCCGATCTTTTTTATTATGCTTACTTTTCGTCTCTGACAAAGCGGATCTGGCAGATGTCGTCACCGCGGGCGATGGTCTTGGGCAAATCCAGATGGCAGCCGAAGCTTTCTGCGATGCCGCGGTCGCCGCACATGGCGTGGTCGCACAGCAGGCGGATCTCTTCATCGGTGCAGCCCTGCTTCTGCCATGCCTTGACCAGCGGGCAGTAGTGGAAGTCGATGTCCAGATTGTCATCGGTGCAGCGCTTGACGTCCATTTCAAACACCCACTGTGCAGGCTTGGTGAACAGCGTCTTCTTCAAGCCTTTCAGGGATTCGCCGCCGCCTGCTTTCTTACGAAGCAGACCGCCCTGATAAAGACCGCAGCGGCGGATGGCCTCGGGTGCGTATTCGGTGGCTTCCAGGCCCTTTTTCTTTGCCTCGTCGCAGAGCAGGTACATCCAAAGTGCGCGGTGCTCCAGCTGATTGCGGATGGCAACGATGAGGGGATTTTTAATTCTGGGTTCGTTTTTGATGCTCATATGGCGTTCTCCTTGATCAGATGTTGAATACGTATTTGTCCAGTCGGTCGAATGCCTCGATCACGCGGGCATGGGGGAGAGCAAGGTTTACACGGATGTGGTTTGCACCATGGAAGGGGCGGCCGTCCTGCCAGTCAACGCCCACATCCCAGCCCATTTTAAGCAGGTCTTCCACGGATTTGCCGTGCTTTTTACACCATGCGGTGCAGTCAAGGAACAGCATGTAGGTGCCCTGGGGCTTTGCAAGGTCGATACCTTCGTATTTTTCTTTGATATGCCCGTAGGCGTAGTTGACATTGCCCGTCAGAACTTGGCAAAGCTCGTCTACCCATTGGTAGCCCTCGTCCTTATAGGCACCGATCAAAGCATGCATGGACATGACGTTCATGCTGTTGTAGTGGGAAAGGGAAGCTTCCTTGTCGTGGCGGTCGCGCAGACGCTTGTTGTAGATGATGTGGTAGCTGCCCACAAGACCTGCAAGATTGAAGGTCTTGGACGGCGCGTACATGGCGACGGTGTTCTGCTTGGCATAGTCGCTGACGCTCTGGGTGGGAATGTGCTTGTGACCCGTCAGGATGATATCGCTCCAAATCTCGTCGGAGACCACCTGTACGTCGTATTTTTCGTACACTGCCATGGCCTGTTCAATTTCAGCGCGTTCCCACACGCGACCACAGGGGTTGTGGGGCGAACAGAAGATGGCGGCGTGGATGTTGTTAGCGCGGATCTTTTCTTCCATATCCGCAAAGTCCATGCGCCAGATGCCGTCTTTATCAAGATACAGGGGAGAATGGACGATCTCGTAGCCTGCGTTTTTCAGGGAATTGGTGAAGCCGATGTAGGTGGGGCTGTGTACCAGTACCTTTTCGCCGCGGCTGCACATGATGTTCAGTGCGCTGATGACGCCGCCAAGAACGCCGTTTTCGTAGCCGATGTGCTCGGGCAGAAGACCCTCCACACCGTTTCGTTCCTTCTGCCAGCGGATGATGGAGGCATAGTATTCCTCCGTGGGCATGAAGTAGCCGAATGCAGGGTGCTTTGCACGCTGGATCATGGCATCGGTGATGGTGGGCAGCGCAGGGAAGTTCATGTCCGCGATCCACATGGGGATGATGTCAAAGCCCTCTTTGGGAGCGGTGATGGCGAAGCCTTCACGTCCTACCAGATCAACGGCGATGGCGTCGTGACCCTTGCGGTCCATGATGGTGGTAAAATCGTATTTCATTGTATTTTCGTCCTTTTTTTTATGTTATAAAAACTATAGCATGATTGAAATGAAAGCGCAATCATTCTTCCAGTTTCCAGCCGTGGTCGTTGTGGTAGATCATAAGACGGGTCATGCCGCCGTCGATGCAGATGTTTTCGCCTGTGATGAAGCCTGCCTTGTTGGATGCAAGGAACAGCACCATATTGGCAATATCCAGGGGATTGCCCACCCGACCTGCCGGCTGCTGGGTGGCATCGGGACCTTCGAAGACTGTGTAATCGGTGTCGATCCAGCCGGGGGAAATGGAGTTGACACGGACTTTTCCTGCAAAACTCACTGCAAGCGCGTGGGTCAGTGCGGCAATGCCGCCCTTGGCGGCGGTGTAGCTTTCACTCTGGGGCTGGCTCATGCGATCCCGTGAGGAGGAAATATTGACGATGGATGCCCCTTGCGCAAAGTGTGGTGCAAAAAGCTTCGCAAGGTAGAACGGTGCCGTCACGCCCACACGCTGTGCATATTCAAATTCCTCATAGGAACATTCGTCGATACCGCGCATGATGGGCAGGGCGTTGTTGACCAGCACATCCACATGCCCGTAGTCGGCGAGGACTTTGGCGGCAAAAGCTTCCAGTGTTTCTTTGTTTGCAAGGTCGCCCTGAAAATAGTCGTTTTCCAGAAGGTCGATCACGCAGATGTTTGCGCCCTGTTTTGCAAATTCCTCACAGATGCATTTGCCGATGCCACGGGCGCCGCCTGTGACGACGATGACTTTATTTTGAAACATAGATACCTCCGAACAAAAACCATTACCTTTATCATACAGAAAAACAAACGATGGGGCAATGCTTTTTCGTGTTGGAAGAAAAAGCTTGCATTTCTTAATCTGCTTCGTTATAATAATTGGGTACGACATGCCGATGTGTCGGAACCGGCAGACGACCGCGACTCAAAATCGTGTGCTTAATAGGCGTGTGGGTTCGAGTCCCACCATCGGCACTTAAAAAAGACCACCAAGTTTTGGTGGTCTTTTTGCTTTATAAAATATGAATTATTTCTTAGAAAAGAGCTTTGTGAAATCGGGTTTTTTGATTTTGAAATCGAAGATGAAAAGG
>JAGBGW010000090.1 GCA_017935825.1 Clostridia bacterium | reverse complement strand
GCAGCCTGCAAGGATACTTGAAAACGTAATTACAAGATAAACCACCATCGTCCCACCTCAATTACAGCTGTGCAAGCTCAATAGGCTGACCGATCTGCTTGGCAAGGATATAAATTCTTGCCATATCTTCAATATACTCTGCATTCAGATAGGCCTGGGAAAGGTCCTTGCCCACTGCCAGAACACCGTGGTTTGCCAGCGTACAGCCGCCGCGGCCTTCCAGCACCTTTGCCGCGTTGATGCCCACTTCGGGGGTACCTGGGGTGGCATAGTCTGCGCAGCGGATGTCGCCGCCGAGGAAGAAATGTGCTTCGATCAGCACCGCAGGGATACTCATGCGGTTGGCGGCAAATGCCGTTGCATGGGGGCTATGGGTGTGGAATACCGCGCCCGTATCGGGATGTGCCTTATAGACCTCGGCATGCATGCGCCATTCGGAAGAAGGCTTGTAGTGTCCCTCCACGATGGTGCCGTCCAGTTTCAACGCCACGATATCTTCCGCCGTCATGGTTTCATACCGCACGGAAGTGGGCGTGATGAGCATCAGGTCTTCTTCTTTTAAATACACGCTCATGTTGCCGCTGGTGCCTGCAAAAAGACCTGCGTGAAATGCCTGCAGAGATTTATCCACGATTTCCTGTTTCATTTTATTCATATCCATTGTTTCCCTTTCATGGAGTATTGTGATTAAAAATATCGGTAAAAACCTGTACAGGTTTTTACTCTGTGACCGAGGGAAGAGATGATTTGTTCCAATACGAGGCAGAGGAGGGAGGAATACCCTTCAGCGGTCTTTTGACCGACGATAACGAAGTAGTGGGGCAAATCAGCCTTTCCTCGGCGATATTTTTGGTCTCAATGCTCCATCATAAAATCATCTCGTACTCACCCAGTGCACCCAGTTCAAAGTAGCGGTGCAGGTCGTAGGGGGAGAAGATGCCAAGGTCGGTGACGATGCCGCTGATCAAATGAGGCGGCGTGGCATCAAAGGAAGGATACCAGCCCTTGACCCCGTCTGCGGCGGTCTTTTGACCCATTGCCTGCAGGACGAAATCGCCGTCGCGAAGCTCGATGGAGACGGTGTCGATGGTCTCGTGACCGCGGTCGGGTGCGCCTGTGACAAAGGTGGGTACGCCCATGTACTTTGCCACGATGGCAATCTGACGGGTGCCGATCTTATTGACCACCCAGCCGTCCATACAGATGGCATCGGCGGCGCAGGTGAACACATCCACGCCCTCTTTTTCCATATACCATGCAGGCATGTTGTCGGTGATGACGGTGACGTCAAAGCCCATGTCGCGGGCAACGGTGGCAGTAAGTCTTGCCCCCTGAAAATAGGGTCGTGTCTCGGGACAGACCACCTTGATATCCTTGCCGCGCTGACGGGCAACTTTCAGCATCTGTCCCACGATGGTCTCGCCAAAGCACTGGGTCATGACGGTACCCTTGTTGGGGAACATATCCACCAGATATTCCGCGATCTTGCCGATTTTGGCATAGCGCATATCGTTGGCACGGACGGTGTGGGCAACAATGGCCTCGGAGGTATTCTCCCCTGCCGCCAGCGCTTTCTTCGCCGCGGCAAGGCAGCCGCCTGTGATCAGTTTCATCCGCTCTACCGTGGTGGGACGTGCGTGGGAGATGGTGTATGCCGCCTTTTCCAGATATTCAATCTGTTCAGTTTCCGACTTCAATCGGCATTCATAAGCTGCCAATGCCATACCCATTGCCGCTGCGGTGTAGGGTCCTGCGGACTGGGTGACCATGTCGGTGATGGCCTGTGCCACCTGGATATGATGTTCACATTCCACGAAGTTGATGATACGGGGGTACACGCGGCGGTCGAGAATGCGCACTTTGCCATTTTCGTACCATGCCACGTTCTCGTATTGGAGCATGAAGGCAAGGCCTTTGTCCTGACGTTCCATGATTTTCACCTCTTAGTACAGGTAGTCGATGCTGCGCTTGGCATCGAAGAGGATGCGGTCGTAATCGAGGGTCAGATACGCGCCGTTTTCGTAGAGCACTTCGCCGTCCACCATGGTCATGTAGACGTCCGCCCCCTGCACGCTGTAGCAAAGGGTGGCAAGTGCATCGAAGTTGGGATAAAGATGGGGTTTATCAAGGTCGATCGCCACGATATCCGCACGGTTGCCTACGATGAGTGCGCCGCAGTTTTCTCTGCCCTGCATCTTTGCGCCGTTCTTGGTGGCCATGGCAAAGACTTCATTTGCAGGAAGGATCTCCGCGTTGGTATTAAAGCCGTTGTGGATGATGGAGGCAAGATGCAGTTCCTCAAACATATTGAGGTTGTTGTTGCTTGCCGCGCCGTCGGTGCCAAGTGCCACATTGACGCCTGCTTTTACCATCTTGTCGATGGGTGCAAAGCCGCTGCCAAGCTTCATATTGCTGGTGGGGTTGTGCATGACGGAGCCGTGATGCTCTGCAATGATTGCAATATCCTCATCGGTCAGGTAAACGCCGTGGGCTGCCATCAGGTGCAGGTTTTCCATGGCGCCAAGGTCGTGGAAAAATTGCGTGGGCGTTTTGCCATGGCGACCAATGCACTCATCATGCTCACTTGCCGTTTCGGAAATATGGATGTGCATCCGTCCGCCCAGTTTTGCGCAATCCTCTGCATAGGCTTTCACAATATGGGGCTTGCAGGTGTACTCTGCATGGATGGCGAAGTCCACCAGAATCTTTCCGTCCGCCGCACCGTTGTACTCGCGATAGAGGCGGAAGGAATCCTGTGCACGGGTGCTGTCCGCATAGGATTCACTTTCATCGAAGCACTGCACGGGGCGACCGATGTTGGCCTTCATACCTGCTTGGATGCAGGCTTCGATGGTCTCATCGCACATGAAGTACATATCAGAAAAACTTGTGGTGCCCGTTGCCGCCATTTCAAGCAGAGCAAGCTGGGTACCCACGCGGATATCCTCGGGACGAAGCTTATCCTCGGTGGGGACCATGTAGTCAAAGAGCCACGTCTGCAAAGGCTTATCGCTGCCCACGCCGCGAAGCAGGGTCATGGGGCTATGGCAATGACCGTTGACCATGCCGGGGATCAGCAGTTTGTTTTTGAAATTGCGCTTTTGGTCATATGCATCCGCAGGTGCATCCTGCCCGATGTAGCAGATGGTTGCACCGTCCACGCCAAGGTAGCCGTCGCGAATCTGCACATAGCCCGATTCGTTTTCGGTCAGAATATCCACATGTTCAAAGAGTGTTTTCATATTGCGATTCCTCACATTCTGGAAATAATGTCCTTCACATATGCGCTGAAGGATTTGGCGATCTTTCTGCCTGCAACGCCCACTTCCTCATCGGAAAGAGGTTGGTCCAGCACGCCTGCGGCCATATTGGTCATGACAGAAAGTCCAAGCAAGGGCATGCCGCAATGGGCTGCGGTCAAAGCTTCGGTAACGGTGGACATGCCCACCGCGTCGCCGTCCAGAATGCGGATGGCGCGAATCTCGGCAGGGGTCTCAAACTGGGG
>JAGBGW010000089.1 GCA_017935825.1 Clostridia bacterium | reverse complement strand
GGAATTCAGTTTGTCTGCGCTGACGCTTTGCTTCAGCATCAAACATCGTCCAGTCGTAGCGGTCGTAGTCGTTGACCTGCAGGGTGTTGCCGCTGACAAAAATCTTGGTGGGACCCACACGGCCGTCCAGATTTGCCTTATATTTTTGCAGTGTTTGGGCATAACCAAGCTGGTCGTAGGCTTCCTGCGCCACATTGCTGGTCATGATAAACAACATAGGGATGGGATGCTCGTTATAGGAGGAAAACTCCTTTTTATAGGTGATGGACTGGAACACAAGGCGCTCGTAAAGTGCGCGGCAGGCGGCGGAGATATCGGAAAGATAGTTGGGCGTGCCAATAATAAGCCCATCCGCCTGTCGGATTTTTTCCAGCACGGGATAAAGACCGTCCCGATAGATGCACTTACCCGTGTTGGGCGCAAGCTTGCAGCCGAAGCAGGAAATGCAGCCTGTGAACTTGTCCAGTTTATAAAGGTCGATGACCTCAGCTTCTGCCCCTGCATCTTCCGCGCCGCGGGCGGCTTCACGTACCAATGTGGCAGTGTTCCATGTGGTTCTGGGGCTTGCATTGATGGCGATGATTTTTTTCATTTTGAAAGCTCCTTTACGCTTTATGTCCGCCGATCTGGGCGTTGCGATCCATTGCGGTGGCGCCTTCCTGCAGGTTCATGCCGCGCAGGATGGCATTTTTTCCAAATTTATTCTTGATCCCAAGCACAGCCTCCTGCACACGGCGTTCCCGTTCAAGTTCCGCCTTCTTTTTCGCTTGCTGTGCATCCAGTGCTTCATAGTCGGTGAAAAAATCCAGCTGTCTGGGACCTTCGTCATTTGGTGCATCGGCTTCGGCGATAACGTGATTTGCCGCAACGTTGAGCCTTCGCACAAGAAGGTTTTGATCCACGATACGGTCGTACAGTTCCATCATGGCATCAGTGATCAGTCTTGCAGACGAGGTGTAACCTTCAAGATTTGCAGAGCCGTGGGCGTGTTTTGGCACGCGGCGGCCGTAATGGTCGACGGTGACGGCACCCGTGTACTTTGCGGCACGGTCGGGGTCAGTGAGGTTTTCAATATCATACCCCACCGTCAGCACCATTTGGTTGGTGACAAGACCTTTTTCAAGCAGATCCAGTGTCAGAAGGTCCGTCATTTCCCGCAGGACCAGCCTGGCTTTGTCAAAATCATAGGCGCAATGGAGAACCTGCCCCGAGCCAAGGCTGCTGGATTCGGGCTTATAGGCCTTGATATGGGCAATGGTACAAGGCTCCCAACCCCATGCGTGGTCGATCAGAAGCTGTGCATTGATGCCGAAGAGCTTATACAGCAGCTCCTCATTGTAAAAATCGCTTTCCTTGCCAAGGGAGCAGCGGGCGATGTCGCCCATGGTGAAAAGTCCTTTTGCCTCCAGCTTCTTTGCGTATCCCCTGCCTACGCGCCAAAAATCCGTCAGCGGTCGGTGACTCCAGAGGTTTTCGCGGTAGGACATCTCGTCCAGTTCCGCAATGCGCATACCGTCTGCATCGGCGCGGACTTTCTTGGCCATAATGTCCAGGGCAACTTTGCAGAGGAACAGATTGGTACCGATGCCTGCGGTGGCGGTGATGCCCGTGGTCTGCAGCACGTCCAAAATGATGCGTTTGGCAAATTCGCGGGCGGTGAGCCCATAGGTTTTCAAATACGACGTGGCATCGATGAAGACCTCGTCGATGGAATACACGTGGATATCTTCGGGGGCAACATATTTTAAGTACACCTGATAAATCTCGGTGCTGACCTGCATGTACAGCGCCATCTGCGGCGGCGCGACGATAAAATCAATGGCAAGATTGGGGTAACAGGCAAGTTCCTCCGCGTTGCAGGAAGTGCCGATAAACTGCTTCTTCGGCGCAAGCACTTTACGCATTGCGTTGGCTTGTCTGATCTTTTGTTCTGCCTCAAAGAGTC
Source organism: Clostridia bacterium (assembly GCA_017935825.1). Classification (GTDB taxonomy): domain Bacteria; phylum Bacillota; class Clostridia; order Christensenellales; family Maliibacteriaceae; genus RGIG9107. Next base: position 376 of record JAGBGW010000089.1, on the reverse strand, counting down.
TTGGACGACCGGGGATGCCGAAGCTTTTCAAGCTTGGCGAAACCGCAAGGCAGATGGTTTTGGACGTTCTTGATTCGTCCGCCACAAGCAGGTTGGTGGTCATGGGGTTCAAGCCCCGCTGCACACACTCCACGGAGGCATAAAAAGATTTCAGATCGATAGCGATGTAGCTTTTTTCCATCTTTTACACCTCCATAAAAGCATATCACGGATATTATACCATTTTTATTGCTGTGCATCAAAAAAGACCAAGGCAAAAAACCTTGGTCTGATTTTTTAATTCTGCATTTCCCGTTTTGCAAGGATCCGCTGGCGTTCCTGCTGCAGGACGCTGTCGATCGCCTTTTGGTCCAATTCAAAGCTTTCCCTTGCGACG
>JAGBGW010000088.1 GCA_017935825.1 Clostridia bacterium | reverse complement strand
TGCTGGAGCAGTGTGCGTAACGGGAGCGTACGCCGCCGCCATGGTCCACTTCCACCATGTAGCCGTAGCCGCCGTTCCAGCCTGCGTAGGTGACGGTACCGTCACGGGTGGCCATGATGGGCGTGCCGTAGCCAACACCGATATCCACGCCGCGGTGGTAGGTGCTTGCGCCTGCCGTAGGTGCACGTCTGGGACCAAAGGGCGAGGTAACGCGGCCGCCTGTGACAGGGCGCATATAACCTGCTGCAGAAACATTGCTGGGACGTTTCTTTGTACCCACGGTCACACGCTCGGTAACGGGTTCGGTAACGATCTCCTCGCTCAAAACCGTGCGGGAGGCCTCCATGCCGTTTACATAGTTGATCTGGGTGGTGACGATCTTTTCGCCGTCGGAACCTTCCTGCGTCACGACCTTTTGGTCGGTGTACATGGAATCATCTTCCGTCGTCTCCGTCTCATGGGGGATGGCCACGTTTTCTTTGATGACCTGTACGCCCGATACATTCAAAAGCCGCTGGGGACTCATCAGGGAAAGTTCCATGCCCACATACAGATCGTCACTGTTTGCAAGGGCAGGATTTGCCTGGCGGATTTCTGCGATGGTATAGCCAAAGTGGTCGGAAATACTCCAAAGGGTATCGCCGGATTTGACCGTATATACCTGTGCCGCATCCACACCCACCGTCAAAAACTGGAAGGCATCTTCACGGGAACGCACCAGGGAATAGTCCACTTCCTGCTGCTCGATCTTCACATCCTCAAGGAAGCCCACTTCTATGTCTCCATCACCGCCAAGATAAGGGGCAAGTGCCTGATCCAGCACCCACTGTGCATCCTCTTTGGATTCCAGTACCGCGCCCACCATGCCGTCGATGGTAATGACGGTGGCATTGACGTTGATACCGATATTGCGTTTGACTTCCCGGGTGACTTCATCCACGCTGGAAACGTAGCGGGGATCCACCAGGGCATCCTGCAGCACCAGTTCCTGATTGGCAAGTACGTCCACGCCGTACTGCACGGACAATTCCTCATACAGGGCATCCACATTCTGCTGCAGTTTTTCCCCGTCTTCCACCGCGCCCACGGGAATGCCGTCAAAATAGACCTGCGTCACTTCCACATAACGGATGGATTCATCAAAAAGCTCGTAATGCCATGCTGCGATCGCACCACCGGTGACAAGGGCGATCAATGCGCAGGCCACACCGGCACTGATCCATGCACGGCGATTGCGCACAGTGCGCTTTTGTTGTGCTTTTTTCTCGCGGCTTACATATTTGTCGTTTCGCTTATCCTGCTTTTTGAGCCGATTTTGCTGCATGCGAAGAAGGAATGCATTTCTGTGCTTTTGCGGATGCAGGATCGACATATCCTCCAGCATGTCCATCTGCCGGTTTTGCTGCACGGGCATGGAGGCAGTCTGCTGCATCGGGGGCTCGTTTTCATTTCGCACAGGCTGTGCGATGGGATGCTTGCCCGAATTCAATGTGACGACCCTGCCTGTTGCATCCACCATGCGCATGGTATTGCCCAGATTTTCATATTCCAGCGCAGCAAGGCGCATGGTTTTTTCGCTTGGCTGCATACGGGGCACGGATTCCGTGTTTGGGCTTACGGGTCGTGCCTGTTGAGGCGCTTCATTCTTTGCAGGCGCTGCCGCCTGCATCTTATTCGTTTTTTGTACCGATGCCCTGGTGGGCAGCTTTGCCACCACGCCCTCGGGCAGAATGCGCGCCAGCCAATCCGGGCACACCCAGCGATACTTTCTTTTTTTCTTTGGTTTATTTATGGTAACTTTCCGCTCGTCTGCCATGGAAGTCTCCTTCATAAATCGATACGGCTGCGTACTACATGCCCAAAGGGCATAATACCGCTATATACATTTTAAAGATATTACAAAGATATGACAAGTCTTTTCTCGGCTTCCGGCGCAATCTTAATGAAATCTGTGTTTTTGCACACGATTGTCTGCCCTCTGCCATCGATATTTTGATTGCCTGTCCACAGTTTCCATATTATAATATAGACGTCATATTATCGGCAAATGTCAATATACGGAAACGGAGCACTTATCATGTCCCTTTGTAAATTCCAACCGGACAGCGCGGGCTTTGGCACCACTGTGGTGCAGACGCGCTTTATCCGTCAATATATGCCCCATGCCCCGGGCGACTATGTGAAGGTCTATCTGTACGGACTTTCGCTTTGCTGCGATGCCCAAAACGATGAAGATCTCACCGGTATCGCGCAGGCATTGGATCTTGCCGAAGATCAGGTACGAAATGCATTTTTCTACTGGCAGCAGCAGGGTCTTGTGCGCATCCAGAATATTTCCGGTGCGCCGGAAGTATTTTACTGTGCCGCCGCAGCGGATATGCAAAATGCGCTTGTACCCGGGGATCGCTTCCGCGAGATCAACAGCCGCATCAACGCGCTGTTTGCGCCGCGCCAGATCACGCCCCGTGAGCTTGACGCCATGCACGAATGGATGGATGCACTGGGCTTTTCCATGCAAAGCGTAATCCTGCTGCTTGAATACTGCATCCGCATGCACGGCAAGGAAGTTGCCCTTGCCTACATGGATGCGGTCGCCCACAACTGGGCACAGGAAGGTCTGACCCAGCCGGGTGACATCCAGATGCATCTGCAGGAGCGCTCCGCACAGGTGCGCGACGTCAACGCCATCCTTGCATCCCTTGGCATCCGCAAGCGCTCCGCCACCGATCCCGAGCTGGAACTTTACAGAAAGTGGACCCAGGAATGGGGCTTTGACTATGCGGCGATCGAACTTGCCTGCCGCCAGTCCGCAGGTGCCCAGACCCCCACAATGAAATATGTGGACACCATCCTTTCTTCCTTTGTGGAAAACAACGTCTTTACCGCGGAAGAAATTCAGTCCTTCCTGCAGGTGAGAGAGCAGCGCCGCCGCAATGCCCTGACCATCCAGAACATTTTGGGTGTCAAGGGTGCGGCATCCCCCACGCTGATGCAGTGCATGGACGACTGGCGGGTCAAATACGGCTATGACATGCCCGTATTCACCATCGCCGCACAACAGGCTGCACGGAAGAATCAGAAGACGCTGGATTCCATCGAGACCCACCTTCGCGCATGGCACGAAGCAGGCCTTCTGTCGGTGGAGGACATCCACACCCACCTGACCCAGAAACTTCGCGTCAACGACGATGCGGCACATGTGCTGCACCATCTTGGCCTTGAATATGCACCCAACGAGGCAATGCGCCAGACCTTTGATATCTGGACCCGTCAGTGGCAGCTGCCCCTGGACGTCATCGTCTTCGGTGCAGATTCCATCGTGCAAAGCGGCGTACAGTACGACCGCGTGCGCGCACTGCACAACCTTCTGCAGTCCTGGCAGGAGCATGGCGTGCAGACCGTGGAGCATGCAAAGGGTCTTGCCCGCATGATGCACACGCAGCAGATTCCCCGTATGCAGGCTCCCCAGCAGCAGAATCCTGCGCTGAACTACAGCCAGCGGGATAATTCACTGGAAGACCTTTACATGGATTTGTAATTTACACTTTATATAAACGGAGGGCATGCACATGTCCGAATATTATCGCCGCGCACTGCGGCAGATGGATATCAACCGCACAGAAAAAATCGCAGAAGCAAGAGCAAGAAGCGATGCTTTCTACGCCGCACATCCCCAGCTTGACACGCTGCAAAAAGATATCGCCGCCGTCACAAGAGAGGGCTTTGTTGCCATGCGCAAAGGCGAACTTTCCGCCGATGCGCTGGAAGATTTTTCCAAAAAGCGCATCGCGCAAATCCGCAAGGCACACGAAGATGCCATCCGTGCCCTCGGCGTGGACCCTGCATCCCTTTCCCCCCGTTGGGATTGCCCTGCATGCGAGGATACCGGCTATATTGCAACCGAAGACGGCAACCGTAAAATGTGCATCTGCCTAAAGCAGCTTGCGGCCGCACTTGCACTTGTTGCACCCGAATACAGACCCGATCCTGCCATCACCTTTGAGGCATTTGATCTTTCCCGTTTTCCTGCCCAGCCTGACCCTGTACCCAATGAGAAGTATTCTCAGCATGCACTGATGGAAAAGGTTCTTGAAATCTGCAAAAATTACGCTGAAAACTTCGAGCGCAAGAAGGCCGGCAATATGGTGCTTGTGGGTGACAGCGGTCTTGGCAAGACCTACCTTGCCCACTGCATTGCAAACAAGGTGGCAGAAAAAGGTTTTTCCGTATGCTTTGTTACGGCATACAACCTTTCCAACCTGATGCGCGGCGCCTATCTTGGTGAAAGCCACGATGTGGAGATGGAACAGGCGCTTCTTTCCTGCGACCTTCTGGTCATCGATGATTTAGGTTCCGAACCCATCCGAAAGAACATCAATCTTGAGAGCCTGTTTTCTCTTCTGAACGAACGCGGTATCGCAAAGCGCCCCGTGCTTGTGTGTTCCAATCTTTTGAACACATCCATGCGCGACCGCTACGGTGAACGCATCACATCCCGTCTTATGGCAGACAACGCAACGATTCTCCGCCTTTACGGCAGCGATGTGCGCCACATGAAATAATGAACCCCGACCGCTTGGAATGCGGCAACAATACATTACTTCAACTTCGGAGGAATTCGATATGGAGAACAAACTTCCAAATGCAGTGCTTTGTGTGGGCATGCTCAACTGCGACATTTATTTTAAGAACATTCCCCACAACCTGATGGTAATGGACACCACCATCGCCCGCGATGTGGAAATGCGCGTGGGCGGCGATGCTGCCAATGTGGCAAGCAACCTTGCCATGATGGGCGTAAATGTGCATCTTTGCGCCAACGTAACAAATGATGTCTTCGGCGATTTCGGTTGCAGCACACTGGAGGCCGTGGGCGTAGATACGTCGTATATCTATCACACCAGCACCTCGGGCAGCGCAACCAGCCTGTTTTTCTTCGACCCGGAAGGTCAAAAGCACTCCGCATCCTTCTGGGGCGGCAACAGGACCCTTGAACCCACCCAGGTCACCGACGAAATGCTTTCCTGCGCACGTCACATGCACATCGGCAGCTTCGTTAACCTTCAAAAATTCTTCGGCGAACCTGCCATCGACCTTTTGAAGCGTGCAAAGGCAAAGGGTCTTACCATCTCCGCCGACATTTCCGCAGGCGGCGGCAAACCCATCCAGTACGATAAGATCGCACCCATGATGCCCTACTGCGACATGTTCACCATGAACGAAAACGAGATGTATACCCTGACAGGCACCCGCGATGAAGAAGAAGCTGCAAAGAAGCTTTCCGTCTGCGCACCCGGGCTGCTTATTTTGAAGCTGGGGGCACGCGGTGTCTACGTCACCGATTTCAAAGATTTGAATGCACACTACCCCACACTGACCCGTCCCGAGGAAGTCATCGATACCACGGGCGCAGGCGACTCCTTCAACTCCGGATTCATTGCATCCCAGCTTGCAGGGCTTTCCCTTGACGAGTGCATCATGGTGGGCAGCGCATGCTCCGCACTTTGCCTCAACAACAAGGGCGCATCCAACTGGGGCTTTGCCTTTGAAGATGTTCTTGCCATGGCACGAGAGCGTGCCGCCGCACTGTAACAGAGGAGGTAGCGATTATGGAAAAGCATGTAGAAAAGAAATTTGATATTCTGTGCCTTGGCGTCGGCTGCTACGACGTGGTGGTACAGCATGTACCCACCGATATGATGAGCCAGGAATATGTGGTCATCGACGATATCACCTCCACCACAGGCGGCGATGCATTAAACGCAACCGTTGACCTGACCCGTCTTGGCATGAAGGCAGGCTTCCTGACCGTGCTTGGCACCGACCCCTGGGGCAAGAGCGTTTATGCCGACCTCGAAAGAAAGGGCGTTGACACCTCCGCCATTCAGCTGCGTGACGACTTCCACTCCTGTGTCAGCTACGTTCTGGTACAAAAAGACGGCGAACGTCATTTCGCCATCAATGTGGAAGAAAACATGCTGCCTCTGTATAACAAGGACATTCCCGATGAATTGATCGCATCTACCCGTCATATCCACGCGGCAAGCTGCAACTCTTTGGGCTCCATGGACGACGAGCTGGACGTACTGTTCCGCCGCGCCCATGAGCTTGGTGTCACCACCTCCATGGATACGGGCTGGGACCCTACGGGAAGATGGTTTGAGCGCATCCGTGAAACGTTGAAGCACTGCGACATCTTCTTCCCCAGCCACTATGAGGCAGTGGAATACTGCGGCGGCGAGACGGACGTATTGAAGATGAAGGAATTCTTCCGCAACACCGGCATCAAGATCTTCGGCTGCAAGCTTGGCGCAGAGGGCATCTTTGTCACCGACTACAAGGAAGATATCTTCATGAAGCCCCTGTTCCGCGGTCAGCCCGTGGACACCACCGGCGCAGGTGATGCATTCTGCTCCACCTTCGTTGCAGGTATCGTGCGCGGCATGAGCCTTCGCGATGCGGCAGTGCTCGGACAGGCACAGTCGGCACATATCATCTCTGCTCTTGGCGCAAACAACGGCGCCACCGATATCCATACCCTTGTGCAGTATGCAAAGGGCTTTGGCTACGAGATCGACATCAAAGAATAATCCCTAACGATCAAATACGCCCCCGGGAGAGACGACCACCCATGTTTCGAAAATTTCGTGCCCTGCTTTCGCTGGCGCTGGCATTGCTGCTTTTGTTTTTGCTGCTGCCCATCGAAGGTCTGAGCCATACAACCGAATCGATGCACAATGCATCCGATATATCCGGCGCGCAAAGCGTATCCGGTTCCTCCAGCGGACTTTCCCTGGCACTGAACCAAAGCCTGACCGAGGCACAGGAAAGCTTTGCGCAGGATGCTGCAAATCAATCGCAGGACACGCAGGCTGACCCTTATGCGCCGCTTCCCTACGATGGCTTTGTGCCAGGCACCGATGTGGCAATGCCCGAAAGCGACCTGCCCTATATGGCAGTCATCTATATCGGGAGCCAGCGCGTGGTCATCTACGAAAAGGACGACCAAGGGCATTACACCGTGCCCCACTACGTGTTCACCGTCTCCACCGGACTTGGCAACAATACCATCCGAGGCACCTACCGCATCCAGCATCGCTGGCGCTGGCTGCCCATGCACGGCATCTACTGCCAGTACGTGACCCAGTGGCAGGGCAACTACCTGTTCCACTCGGTGATGTATTCATGGACCAATCCCTCCACCATCGATCGAAGCGCCTATTCCAAGCTGGGACAGAAGGCTTCTGCAGGCTGTATCCGCATGACGGTGCGCGATGCCAAGTGGATCTATGAAAATCTGGAGCGGGGCACCTACGTCATTTCCACCAATGCGGCAATGCCCGAAGGCCTGCCCGGCAGCGAAGGCGTACCGCCCATGACGATGAACGTCCGCTGGGACCCCACGGACCCGGATGAAAGAAACCCCTATCTTGCGCAGGAAGAGGATGCGGCAGTACCCATGCCCACCCCCAGACCTGCCAACTGAATCTATTTTTCTCAAGGAAGTGCAGGACAATGAAAGTTTTGTGTATCGGCGGGATCATGTGCGATGTGGCATTCAGCCCCGTGGAAAAGATCGACGGTCTGCGCGGCGGCTCCGTGGTCTCGGAAACATTTTCCATTCACGGCGGCGGCGAGGGCAACAATGCCTCCATGGACTTTGCTACCTTGGGCGAAGAAGTTCGCCTTGTGGGCCGCGTGGGCGCTGACTTTATCGGCGACCATCTTTTAAGTGAACTGAACAAAAAGGGGGTGGACACTTCTTCCGTCATTCGCGTCAAGGAAGAGCCCACCACCATTTCCGTACAGATGATCTCGGGCGTTGGCGCACGCACGCTGGCAGCAAAGCGCTGGGGCGCCAATGAGACCTTGGCAAAGGACGACGTGCCCGACGAGCTGATCGAATGGGCAGATCATGTCCATGTGGTTGCCGCCATGTGCCTGCATGGCTTTGACGGCGAAGGTTCCGCCAGCGTGTTTGAAAAAGCCCACAAGCTTGGCAAAACCACGTCCATGGACTTAAACAACCCTCGCTTTGACGGTCCCTGTTTCCATCTTTACGAGGATGCGCTGTACAACTGCGACGTGTTCCTGCCTTCAAGCTATGAGCTGGAACGCTCCGTAGGTCTGACCGACATGAGCGAAATCCGTGAATTCTTCAGCAAATACGGCATCAGCATTTTGGGCGTTAAGCGATCCGAGCTTGGCGCATACCTGACCGACTTTAAGGAAGAAATCTACATGCCCAGCCTTCTGGAAGGCGACCCCGTGGATGTGGTGGGTGCAGGCGATGCATTCTCCTCCACATTCGTTTCCGCCTATAAGAGAGGCTACTGCATGCAGGACTGCGGCGCCATCGCATCCGCCGCTTCCGCACATGTGCTGTCCACCCTGGGCTGCACCGCAGGCATGCGCGATTTTGAGACCTTGAAAGCCTATGCTGCCGCACGCGGCGCACTGAAGATTTGAAAATGGAGGATAAAAAGGTATGAATTTTCTTTGTATCGGTCCCGTTCTTTGCGACATCGCAATGAAGGACATCAACCCTTCGGATTTTGAAAACGGCAGAACGGTCTTGAACTCCTTTGAGATCGCAGGCGGCGGCGATGCAAACAATGCATCCATCGACCTTGCGATTTTGGGCGAAACCGTCCGTCCCGTGGGTACGCTGGGTCAGGATTTCCTCGGAGACCGTCTGGTAACGCTTCTGCAGAAAAAGGGCGTTGACAC